>CALCBC010000048.1 GCA_937898525.1 uncultured Sphingomonadales bacterium | reverse complement strand
GGTCACGCTCAATCGGAGTCGCCAAATCGGGTTGGCCGGCGCGATCACGCGCAAGTCGCACGTAGCATAATCTCCGTGGTTGCCGTCTCTCCAATTCATCGAATCCTGAATGATCTTCGGCTCGCGAAGCACTTCCTCAACGGTTCGGTGGAACCCGGATTCGATCAGGACTTCGCCCCCGACTTGCCCGCGACAGCCTTATACATTGCAGATAACCGCGTTCACCGCCAGCGGCTTCGGTTCCTCGGCTTCATACCGGGGTAGTTCCTTTCGACAGGAACTTACGCCTCAATCTAACCGTATTTGAGTATACAATCGGGAAATCTTTGCGGGTCCGACGCCCTGGGATCGGCCGGCGATGCCGTAGCACTCTCCCAGCGGCAACGGCTGAAATGCCCAAGCGACAGAGGTGTCAGGCAGCCTGCGACGGGGGCGGAAACCTGGGCCGCACCGCCTCGTCAGGAGGCCGCTCTCGCATCGAAGGCTCGCTGGGCCTCCTCGATGTCGTCGAGGTGGTGGATGGCCCAATCGTATACTGCCGCGAAGGGAACCTGCAGCGTGCGCCCCAGGTCGGTAATCGAATACTCGACCGCGACCGGCGAGGTCGCGATGACCCGGCGCGCGATCAGTCCGTTCCGCTCCAGCCGCCGCAACGCCTGGGTGAGCGCCTTGTGCGTGATGCCTTCCAGCCGGCGCATCAACGCGTTGAAACGCGTCGGCCGTTCGGCGAGAACGGTCAGGATCATCACCGACCACTTGTTGGCCACCTGGTCGAAGAACGATCGGGCTGCGCAATCCGCGAAATAGACGACGTCGACGTCTGCCGGCCGGGTCCTCGGCATGGCGATATCCTCGCGTATATCTACGCACTCCAGGGTGCGTAATTGACCGTAGATATCTCACATATATCTGGATGCCTCCACCGATCAATCCCGCCTCGAAACGGGTTCGATCCACGGCAAAGGAGGTGCTCTTGGCAAATGAAGGTATGGATCTCTCCCGGCGCGGCTTGCTCGGACTCGCAGGAGCAACGGCGGCGACCACCGCCTTCGGTGCCGGCGTGGCCAGCGCAGGCCATGCCGCCGGCCAAGGGACTGCCCGGCTGTTCTTCACGGACATCGGGAGCGGTGTCGACGTCCTGCTCCTTCATGGGTGGACCTGCGATTCCCACGACTGGAGCTGGCAGCTGCCCGTGTTCGAGAGCAGGTATCGCGTGATCGCGCCCGACCTGCGTGGCCATGGCAGGTCGCAAGTCATGCCGTCAGGTGCCTACAGACCCGTCGATTACGTGGCGGACATCGAGAGCCTGATCCTGGCCAACCACCGGGGAAGCCCGTTCGTTCTCGTCGGGCATTCCATGGGCGCCCAGATCGCGGCACGCCTCGCGGTGAAGAGACCGGACCTGGTTCGCGCGGTCGTGTCGATCGACGGGGCGCTCGGCTTCGATGCCGAGGCGGCGCGCGTGTTCGGCAATACGGCGCTGGAACTCGCCTCAGGCGCCCCGGGGACGGTGGTTCCCGCGCTGTTCGCCGGAGCTTACGATGAGGCCACGGACGAAGCGTTCAAGCGCTGGCACGCGCGACGGGCCCAGGGCATGCCGGATCACGTGGTGCGGGAGTCGTTTGCTCCCTTGTTTACCGGTCCCGATCAGGTCGGCGTGGAAGAAGAGAGCGCCCGCTTCTGCCGGCAACTGACGGTTCCATTCTACCACCTGTGCCGGGATCCGACCCAGGCGGGCCGCATGAAACCGTGGTTCTCGCACCCCAAGTCGAAGGTCGAGGCGTGGAGCGGAACGGGACACTGGATCATGCTCGACCGCAAAGACGATCTGAACTCGGCGGTGACGGAGTGGATCGACGCGCTGTAGCGGAGTGCGTGACGCACTGAACCTGGCATAACGGCATCCACGATGCCTCGCGTCGTCGCGCGCGAGGGCGAAGCCGACCCGTTCGATAAGTGTCAAGCCGGGCGACGGCCCGTCGAGCCTTAGCGCTGCCCCACTTCTTGTCAGGGCAGACGGCTCACGCCGCTTCGCGACGGGCGATGATTTCTTCGGCCAGCTTCCAGTCCTGCATCCGGTCGATGTCGATCGGGCCTTCCGCGAACGGGATGTAGACCGGCGCGACCTCGATCCCGAGGCCGCGGGAAAGGAAGCGCAGGAAAGTCTCGAGCTTCGCGAGGCGGCTCTTGTAGAGAAGGAAGGCCAGCAGGCCGAACGCGCCGATCAGGCGCTTGGGCTTCTTGCCGAACTGCCCGCCACCCTCGAAAATGCGCGCGCTCCCGATGGCCGCCGGGGTAAGGAAGGCATAGAGGTTGCAGCTCGAGAACGCGCCGTCGGCGAACCGGTGAAACGCCCGCTGTCCCTCGGGATACTTTTCCAGGACCAGCTCCGCGCGGGTCACGCCCAGTGCGCCATCGGCAGTGACCTCGTCGAGCGAATCGCAGAAGCTGCGCACGAGTTCAGGCGTGTGCAGGGCGTTGTCGCCGGTCGTGATGATCATCGGCAGCCATTCGCGGTCGGCGGCCGCCATCACGCTCGTGCCGATGTTGTCGCGCGAGGGCACGAACTCGAAAGTCTCGGCACCCGGGATGCCCGCAACGATACGCCGCGCCTCGTCGGTGCTGGCCTCCTCGATCGAGATCACCACCTTGCCGACACGACCGCTCTCGACGACCGAGCGCACCACGCGCTCGAGCATCGGAACGCCCGCGACGTCGATGAAAGTCTTGTGCGAAACCCCGCCGGCCTGCGCCAGGGGATCGAGATGGCCGCGGCTCGCGGCGAGCACGAGCGCAGTGTAACGACGGTCGGTCATGCCCCTCCAGCGCGCAGCCGTTCAAGCCGCTGTCCGGTGAACGGTCCCCGCAGCGGTGACATCAGTGCGGCGACCTTTGGCAGATTCGGCAAGTTGTTCAATGCCCTTGCGGTTTCCTCGCGCGCGCCGGCCGGCAGCAGCGGCCCGGCGCACTCCTCGAATTTCGCCCAGTGCTCGGCAATCGTGAACGGCGCCGCGAGACTGCCACAGGGCATCGCGACGGAGGTCTGGAAGGACTGTCCATCGTGGAGCGTGACTTCGACCTCGGTTGGAAACTCGCCCTCCGCGGCGTCGACGGGGTGACGGTGGATGCGGGGATAGAGCGCGCGAACTTCGGCGCGCGATACCCGGTCGGGCTCGAAGTCGGCGAGCGTGCAGCGGCCGTCGAGCAGGATGCACGCGAGACCGTATTCCAGCGAGAACCTGGCCTCGAGCGGATCGCGCGGCACGGTGTACATGAGGTTGTTCAGGTGCGAGACCGGGGCCCGGACGTCGATCGCCGCCACCTCGGCTGCTTCGAAGCCGTGGCGCTCGCGCAGCTCGAGCAGGCCGTCCATTGCCCGGTGCGCGCTGCCGCAGTTCGGGAAGCGCTTGTTCTTGAGACCGCTCGACAGGATCAGCAGCGGCTCGCCGACGCTCCGGGTCTCGAAGCGCAGCGTCTGCCCGTGCTCGATGTGGGTCAGCGAATCGCGCAGCTGCTCGTAATCAGGGCCCACCATGAGCCGGTTCATGCCCGTAGGTCCGTCGAACGTGTCGACCCCCGCGGTGAGCCCGCTGCGGGCGAGGCACGCGCTCATGACCCCCGCCTTCGCCGCCAGGCCCGCGTGGAGCGGCTTCGTCATGGTGCCGAACTGGGACATGAACCCAGCAGCCATGCTTGTCGCGATCGACAGCGCATACGACGCCTTCCCGGCATCCAGACGGAGAAGCCTCGCGCAGGCGGCCGCGGCGCCGATCGCCCCCACGGTCGCGGTCGCATGCCAGCCCCGGTTGCGGTGCGCCGGATTGACCCCCTGCCCCGTTCGCCCGAGAATTTGCAGTCCGGCGATGTAGGCGTCGATGCAATCTGCGCCCGAAGCCCCTTCCTGCTCGCCGAGTGCGAGGATGGCAGGCACGAGCACGGCGGTTGCGTGGGCCTTGGCAGGATCGAAGTTGTCGTCGAAGTCGAGCGCGTGCGCGGCCGTGCCGTTGACCAGCGCCGCCCAGGGCGCGGCGAGCGCCAGGCCCGCGCCGATTGCGGTGGCGGGCCCCTGCCCCCACTCTCCGACGGTTTCGAGCACGTGCCGGGTCGCCGGTTCGGCGGCCCCCGGAATCGCCACGGCTATCAGGTCGATGAACTGCCGCCGTGCCGATTCTACGGCGGCCTCGGGCCAGTCCCGCGGCGTTTCCGAGACCCATCGGCCAAAAGCGATCACCGGATTCGTCATGCGCGCCCCCTTACGGCTGCCCCGCACGGATGGAAACGCCTGCCGTGTACAGGGCACCCCCGATTTGCCGGTTTCGCTTCGTCTCCACGTTGGTTAAGCGGCTCGCGAGACGCAACGCGAAGGGGAGCGGCATTGAGCATTCTGGAAGGGCGGGTGGTGATCGTGACCGGGGCCAGCTCGGGGATCGGGCAGGCCTGCGCACAGGCGTTCGCGGCAAAGGGCGCGAAGGTCGTACTTGCGGCGCGCAGGATCGAGCGCCTCGAACGTCTCGTCGCCGAGATCGAGGCCGGTGGAGCCGAGGCCCTGGCCGTGGCGACCGACGTGACCGACGAAGCCGCGGTGCAGAACCTGTTCGACCGCGCGGTCGAGCGCTTCGGCACGGTCGACGTCCTGATCAACAATGCCGGCATCGCCGATTCGACGGCCATCTACGAGATGCCGCTCGAGCTGTGGCAGCAGGTCATCGGCACCAACCTCACCTCGGCCTTCCTGTGCAGCCGCGCCGCCTTTCGCATCATGAAGGAGCAGCGTCGCGGACGGATCATCAACATCGGCTCGATCTCGGCACGCGTGCCGCGAGCGAACAGCCCGGCTTACGCCGCGAGCAAGTGGGGCCTCGACGGACTTACGCGCTCGCTGGCCATCGACGGACGCGAGTTCAACATCGCCGCTTCGATCTTCCATCCCGGGATCGTCGCCACCGAGATCGCGCCGGGCGCGGTCAAGCTGCCGGCGGACTTCGCAGCGTCCCCGGAAGACATCGCCGGGGTGATCGTGCACATGTGCGATATCCCCGACCACCTCAACTTCTACGAGGGCATGGTGGTCCAGATCGACCTGCCGTTCCTCGGGCGCGGCTGAGGCTTCCCGGCTTGGCCGACGACCTCAGCTGCTACAACGTTGCCGACCTGCGCGAACGTGCGCGCCGGCGGCTGCCCCGCGGCATCTGGGAATACGCCGAGCGAGGAACGGAAGACGAGCTCTGCATGGCGCGCAATTGCGCCGCGTTCGAGCGCGTTACCTTTCGGCCGCGCGTGCTCCGCGGAGTGCAGTCGGTCGACACCGGGACCGAGATCCTCGGCAAGCCCAGCGCCATGCCGCTCGCTCTTGCACCCACGGGCGCGGCGGGCCTGCTCTGGTACAAGGGCGATCTCGCCCTCGCCCGCGCGGCGGCCGCGGCGGGAGTGCCGTTCACGATCTCGAGCGCCAGCACCATGGACCTGGAGCAGATCGCCACGGCCGGCGGCCGCCTGTGGTTCCAGCTCTATTACTGGGAAGACCGATCTCTGTCGCACGCGGTGGTGGAAAGGGCGCATGACGTCGGCTGCGACACGCTGTTCATCACGCTCGACATGCCCGTCCCGCCGAATCGGGAATACATCCATCGCAATGGGTTCGGCACGCCGTTCCGGCTCAACGCACGCAATACGCTGGACGTGTTGAGCCATCCCCGCTGGCTGCTCGGGGTCATGGGCCGCTATCTGCTCGACGGCGGCGTGCCGAGCCAGGCCAACCTGCCCGACCGGCTGCGTTCGAAAGTGACCAAGGGCGCTCCGCCCGGCGCTCTGTTCAAGCAGGACGATCTCGACTGGGACGCGATCGGCGTGCTCCGCGACCTCTGGCCGGGCAAACTGCTGCTCAAGGGCGTGCTCCATCCCGAAGACGCCGAACGCGCCCTCGCCCTGGGTGCCGATGGCATCGTCGTGTCGAACCACGGCGGGCGAGCGCTCGACTCGTCGATGGCTACGCTCGATGCCCTGCCCGCCGTCGCCGCCGCGGTGAAAGGCAGGATGGCCGTCCTGCTCGACAGCGGCGTGCGCAGGGGAAGCGACGTGGTCAAGGCGCTCGCTCTCGGTGCCGACGCGGTGCTGGTTGGCCGGGCCGCGCTCTACGGCCTGGCGGCTTCCGGCGAGGCAGGAGTCGCGCGGGCACTCGAGCTGTTGAAGGCCGAAACCGCGCGAACGATGGCGATGCTGGGCGTTCGAACCATCGCCGAAATCGATTCGAGCCTGTTCGGATAGTTCACGCCGAAGCTGCCAGCGCACGCAGAAGAAACGGCGCAAAGAAAACGGGCGGCAAGCCTGCGCTTGCCGCCCGTATTCTGTATCGGTTTTCGTCGCCCGGGCGATTACGGGCTGGTCGGAAGATCCTCGTCACCGTCGGCAGCGATCACGCCGATGATGCCGATCAGGATCAGCAGGCCCACGATCCAGGCGAAGCCCAGATTCTCGGCCTCACCCACCGGCGAAGCCTGACGGGCACCACTCACAGCCACCGGTGCAGCGGCAGCAGCCGTCGAACCCAGAACCAGCCCCGCGGTTGCGAGAGCGACAAGCGCCTTACGAATAATCATCTAGTGCCCTTCCGTTTACCATTGCCGCCCGAATATCACGACAATTCAATGCGTCAACCCCGAGGATTGTTTCAGCGTCAGGTGATCCACCACGACCCGATCCGACGAACGGCCATACAACCCGAACTGCTCGCTGCCAACCCTCATTTCAACTTCGCCGCGGCGCGCTAGTGACGTGCAATCTTTGAGGTTTTCTTAAGACCGCCAGCCGCCTAATTCCCATCGGGATGAAAGGTTCCGCGCCCCTCGCATGGCTCGTCGCCACCATGGCATTTGCGCAACAGGTCGCTGCGGAGCCTCACGCCGCGATGGCCGCGCTGGTCGAGCAGGACCTGCGTCTCGCGACCGTGGCGGAAAGGCTTCTCGGCGCCAACAGCCCCTTGTGCAGGGAGCACATGCCGCTGACGGGGATCGTGCTGCACAGTCGCGACCAGTATTCCGCACGGATCGCCGGCGAGGCCTTCGACAACGGTGCGGTCGCGGTCGCGGCGCTGGTGCCGGGCTCGCCCGCATCGGCGGCGCTCGCGCCGGGGGACGGGATAGCGGCCATCGGCGAGCAGCGCACCGATGGGCTGATCGCCGAGGGCGATGCGCCGCTTCGCGACAGCGCCTTCGCGGCGCTGGCCAGCCAGCCCGAGAACGCTCCGCTCAAGCTCGGGGTGATCCGCGGCGGCGAGGAGCGGACGGTCACACTCGACGCCCCGACCGGCTGCCGGGCGCTTGTCGAGATCCGGTCGGTCAGCGGGCTCAACGCGCGATCGGATGGCCGGGTCATCCAGGTCAACTACGGCCTGGCGGCGGCCGCCAGCGACGAGGAGCTGGCCGTCATCTTCGCGCACGAGCTCGGACACCTGGTGCTCGAGCACCGACGCCGCCTGTCCAGCGCCGGGGTGGAAAAGGGCTTCTTCGGCGAGTTCGGGCGCAACCAGCGGCTCAACCGCCAGGTCGAGGTCGAAGCCGACCGGATCGCCGCGCACCTTCTTGCCAATGCCGGGTACGATCCGGCCATCGCGCCGGCTTTCTGGCGCACCAGCCTCGGCCGCCGCGCCGGCGGCGGCTTGCTGCGTAGCAGCACCTACCCTTCCGCCGAGGCGCGGGCCCGGCTGATCGAGCGCGAGATCGAGGAATACATCGGCGCGGGAACCGGACCGACCTGGCCGGGGCACCTGCTGGCAAGGCGCGACGTGCCGTTCGACTGACTCAGGCGTGGCGCTCGGGCGCCTCGCTGATGTCGATGTAATGCCGGTCGTAATAGGTCAGCGGAGTGGCGTCGGCGCGGTGCTTCGCCGCGATCAGCTCGCCGATGAAGATCGAGTGGGTCCCGAAGTCGTGGCAATCGACGCGGCGGCAGATGAAGCTCGACTGCGCCGTCGCGAGCACGGGCACCCCGTGTTCCTCCTCCCACTCGCCGACGTCGAAGCGGTCGGCGCCGCTGGCCATGAAATGCTCGGCGACGTCGCGGTTGCCGAGGCCGAGGACGTTGACGCAGAAGGTCTCGGCGCTGGCGAGAGGACCGTGGAGCGAGGCCGAGCGGTTGACGCAGACCAGCAGCGATGGCGGGTCGAAGCTCAGCGAGCTGACCGCCGTGGCGAGGATGCCGTAGCGCCCCCCTCCGTGGCCGGTGGTGACCGCGTAGACCGTCGAGGCGACGTGGCGCATGGCCATGCGAAAGGCATTCAGCAGCTCGTCGTGGGGCTGGAGGGGTTCGGACACGCCCTCTCCATGCGATGTGCGCCGCCTCGGCGCAAGCGGCAAAGGCCGGGTACAAGTCAGGCGAAGGTTGGCTTCAGGGGCTGAAAGGGTGGCCCGCGATGTGTTTTGAGATCCTTGCCATCACATTATGATGTGATATGGGGCGGCCATGAGCACACCGATCATCCAGCGCGTCCGCGCCCTCATCTCGGAGGGGCGCATGACCCGCTCCGGGCTTGCTCGCGCGGCGGGACTCCACGCCAACACCCTGCGCGACTGCACCGAGGACAGCTGGAACCCGACCGCGGAGACGCTCGGCAAGCTCGAGCGATTCCTCTCGGCCAACGACGAGACGCCGGTGCTGGTCCCGATCGAGCAGATCATCGACGAGGCGCGCAACGGGCGGATGTTCGTGCTGGTCGACGACGAGGACCGCGAGAACGAGGGCGACCTGGTGATCCCCGCCCAGATGGCGACGCCCGACGCGATCAACTTCATGGCGACGCATGGCCGCGGCCTCATCTGCCTCGCGCTGTCGCCGGAACGGGTCGAGGCGCTCGGCCTGCAGCCGATGAGCCGCACCAACCGCAGCCGGATGGAAACGGCGTTCACCACCTCGATCGAGGCGCGCGAGGGGGTGACCACGGGAATCAGCGCGGCCGACCGGGCGCGGACGATCTCCGTGGCGATCGACGCGAGCAAGGGCCCCGACGACATCGTCAGCCCGGGTCACGTGTTCCCGCTGGTCGCCCGCGAGGGCGGCGTGCTGGTCCGCGCCGGCCATACCGAGGCGGCGGTCGACATCGCGCGACTCGCGGGGCTCAACCCGTCGGGCGTGATCTGCGAGATCATGGCCGAGGACGGCTCGATGGCGCGGTTCGACGACCTCATGCGTTTCGCCCGGCTGCACGGGCTCAAGGTCGGCACGATCCGCGACCTGATCGCCTATCGCCGAAAGCACGACCACCTGGTCGAGAAGCGCGCGGAGGGGCGCTTCGTCAGCAAGTGGGGCGGTGACTGGCGCGCGATCAGCTTCTACAACAAGGCCACGCGCGGCGAGACTATGGCGCTGGTCAAGGGTCACATCGACCCCGCGAAGCCGACCCTCGTGCGGATGCACGCGCTGTCCGTGTTCGACGACGTGTTCGCCCGCGACACGGAGCGCCAGGGATTGCTCGAAGGGGCGATGCGAATCATCGGTGACGAAGGCGCCGGCGTGGTCGTGCTGATCAACCGTCCGGCCCCCGATCACGCTTCGAGTGCCATTCGCGGGCTCGATCGCGACCGCCCTGCGCCCGACGACAGCGAGATGCCGGCAGAGCAGCGCGACTACGGCGTGGGCGCGCAGATCCTCGCCGAACTCGGGGTGCACGACATGATCCTGCTGACCAACACGCGGCACTCGCTGGTGGGGCTCGAGGGGTACGACCTGTCGATCGTCGGTGAGCGGCCCATCGGGCCGGCGTGAACGCAGCGGCCCGTGGCGCTTGTGCGGCTGCCGTGGGCGACTAAGGAGATGACCGGCGATCCGCAATGCCAGTGCGGCGCACCCGCCCAGATCCTCGCGATACCGGAGAACCCATGGCCCGCTTCCTGATCGTCGAAGCCCGCTTCTACGAACATCTCAACGACATGCTGATCGCGGGCGCTCGCACCAGGCTCGAGGAAGCCGGCCACCAGGTCGAGGTCCTGACCGTGCCGGGCGCGCTCGAGGTGCCCGGGGCGATCGCCCTCGCGGCCGAAAGCGGGCGCTACGAAGGGTTCGTGGCGCTCGGGGTGGTCATCCGCGGCGAGACCTACCATTTCGAGATCGTCGCCGGCGAATCCGCCCGCGGGATCATGGCGCTGACGATGGACGGCCTCGCGGTCGGCAACGGCATCCTCACGGTCGAGAACGAGGCGCAAGCGATCGTCCGCGCAGATCCAAAGCAGCTCAACAAGGGCGCCGGCGCCGCAGAGGCGGCCATGGCGCTGCTCGCCATCCGGGAGAAGTTTGCGTGACAAACCATTGGTCCATTGCCGGAATCCCTCTGGTGCTCGGCGGCAACGTGTTCGGCTACACCGCCGACGAGGACACCAGCTTCGCGATCCTCGACAGATTCTACGAACACGGCGGCCGAATGGTCGACACGGCGCAGGGCTACTCGGTCTGGGTACCCGGCCACGTCGGCGGCGAAAGCGAGACGGTGATCGGCAAGTGGCTCGCAAGCCGCGGCGTACGCGCCGAGATGCGCATCGCCACCAAGACCGGCATGTTCGGCAAGCCGGGCGACCTGGCGCCCGGCAAGGTGGCCGGGGAGCTCGAAAAGTCGCTCGAGCGGCTGCAGACGGACTATGTCGACCTCTACTACGCGCACCGCGACGAGACCGGGACGCCTATCGACGAGGTCGCGGAGGGGTTCGACGCACTGGTCCGCAAGGGGCTGGTGCGCGAGATCGGCGCTTCGAACTACAACGCCGAGCGGCTCGCAGCCGTGCATGACATTGCCACCACGCGCGGGCTGACCCCGTTCACCGTTCTGCAGAACGAATTCAACCTCGTCGAGCGCAAGGAATACCCCGAGGAGCTGCAGCGGCTCTGCGTCGAGCGCGACATCGCCATGTTCCCGTGGTTCGGCCTCGCCGCCGGCTTCCTCACGGGCAAGTATCGCACCCGCGAGGACCTCGCGAAGCACAACCGTGGATCGAGCATCGAACGGTTCTTCGACCATGGCCTGACGGTCCTGCCGACGCTCGATGCCGTCGCCGCCGAGACCGGTGCGAGCCTCGGCGCGGTCGCGCTCGCCTGGCTCATGCGCCAGCCCGGCATCGCCGCGCCGATCGCCAGCGCCAGCAAGCCCGAGCAGCTCGACGTGCAGTTCGAAGCGCTCGAACTCGAGTTGTCCGAGGACCAGCTCGCACGGCTGACGGCGGCCGGAACCTAACCTCCTCCGGCGCGCTGTGGCGGGCATGAACGGCCCGCTCGAATGGATCGCCGCGCTCGGCACGATGCTCGCGGCCGGGCTGATCGCCGCCGATCTCGGCCGCAAGGCCACCGGCTGGGGCTTTGTGCTGTTCTGCGCGGTTTCGGTAACGTGGATCGTCTCGGGCCTGACCGGAGGCTCGTCGCCGATCGCGGCGATGAACGCGATCCTGCTGGCGATCAACGCGTGGGGCGTGTGGCAGTACCTGCTCAGTCCGAAGAACAAGGCGAAACTGGAGAAGCTCGAGGAGCTCGAGGAGCAGGCCGAGCGGGAGGTCGAAGCCTAGGTCGACTGGCCGCGTGTCTTTCAGGGGCAGTGACTTCGGCCCTTGCGAATACCGGCAGATGGCGGATAGCCCCGGCATCCGGGGGATGCGGACATGACCGAATGCCTCGAAGGCGAGCAGGCGGGCCGGGGTTTCGTCGACCGCGACCGCATTCGCGGGCGCTTGCTGCTCCGCTGCTGGCGCAGCGGCGAGGGGCCTGGCGGCGTGACGGTCTGAGGGAGCGCGTACCCCCCCTCCCAACCCTCTCCCCTGCAGGGGAGAGGGGCCTTGTTGCGGGATTACCAGATGCGGACGCGCTGCTCGGGCGGCAGGTAGAGCTTGTCGCCTTCCTTGACCCCGAACGCGTCGTACCAGGCATCGAGGTTGCGCACGGTCAGCGCGCGGAAGTGGCCCGGGGCATGGCCGTCGGTGGCGATGCGCTGGCGCAATGCCGCCTCGCGGAACTTGGTCGCCCAAGCCTGGGCATAGGCGATGAAGAACCGCTGGTCGCCGGTGAAGCCGTCGATCACCGGGGCCTCCTTGCCGCCGAGCGAGGCCTTGTAGGCATCGTACGCCGCAGCCAGGCCCGCGAGATCGGCGATGTTCTCGCCGAGCGTCAGGTTGCCGTTGACGTGGAGCTCCGGCAGCGCCTCGTAGCTGTCGTACTGGTCCGACAGCGCCTTGCCGTTGCGCTTGAACACCTCGAGATCGGCGTCGGTCCACCAGTTGCGCATCAACCCGTTGCGGTCGAATGCCGAGCCGGCGTCGTCGAAGCTGTGGCTGATCTCGTGCCCGATCACCGCGCCGATCGCGCCGTAGTTGAACGCGGGGTCGGCCGCCGGATCGAAGAACGGGCGCTGGAGGATCGCCGCGGGAAAGTTCATCGCGTTCTGCACCGGCAGGTTGACCGCGTTGACCAGTTGCGCGTTCATCCACCACTCGCGGCGGTCGAGCGGCTTGCCGATCTTGGCGAGTTGCTGGCGATAGCGCAGCAGTTCGGCCGCCTGCTTGTTGGCATAGGCTGTGTCGGGGGACAGCTCGAGCGAGCTGTAGTCGGTCCACACGTCGGGATAGCCGACACCGACTTCCATGCCTTCGGCCTTGGCCTTGGCTTCGGCCTTGGTTTCCGGCGCCATCCAGTCGAGCGCGTCGATCCGCCGGGCGAAGGCGGTCTTGATGTTGGCGACCATCGCCTCGATCTGCGCCTTTGCCGAGGCCGGGAAGTAGCGTTCCACGTAGAGCTTGCCGAGCGCGTCACCGAGATGAGCGTTGACCGCGGCCAGCGCGCGCTTCTCGCGCGGGCGGTTCTGCTCCTGGCCGGTCAGCTGGGTCCCGTTGAAGGCGAAGTGCAGCCGGTCGATTTCGCTCGGCAGCACGCCGGCGTTCTTGTTGATCTGGTGGAAGGTCAGCCAGTCCTTCCAGCTTTCGAGCGGCTCGGAACCGACGAGCGCCGCAAGCTTCGGGATGCTTCCGGCGTGGAAGGCGTTGAACTTGCGCTGGCCTCCGAGTTGCGCCGCCTCGAAGAACGTCTCCCAGTCGAGGCCTGGGGCCTTCTGCGGGAACTGCTCGGCGGTCCAGATCTCCCTGGCCTTCGACCAGTCGTCGCTTTCCTCGCGGGTCGCGTGGGCGCGGGCGATCTTGAGCTCGAGATCCCAGATTCGCTGTGCCTTGGCCGCAGCATCAGGGATGCCGGCCGCGGTCAGCATGTCGGCGATGTACTTGCGATAGGCGGCCTGGTGCCCGCGCATGACCGGGTCGGATGACAGGTAGTACTCTCGCTCGGGCATGCCGAGGCCGCCCTGCAGAAGGTAGGGCATGACCTCCTGTTCGGCGAGCGCCTGGGTGACGAACACGCCGAACAGGTTCTCGGTGGTCATGTCGGTCGCGTTGAGCGGATCGACGTCGGCGCGCACGTTGCTCCCGAGCACGCGCGCAAGGTCGCGCTTGTCGCGGATCGCGGCGATGCGCTGGAGGTCGCCCTGGATCGGCTGCATGCCGAGCCGGTCGATCGTCGCAGTGTCGAGGTACGCGTCGTAGAAGGCCTTGACCCGGGCCGCATCGGACCCCGCCTCGGGCTCGGAGTCCTCGAGCTCGGCGATCAGCGCCTCGAGGTTCTGATCGGTCTGCTCGCTGGCGATCCAGAACCCGCCGATGTTCGAACGGTCGGCCGGTATCTCGTTGGCCCGCATCCATCCGCCGTTGGCGTAGGCGTAGAAGTCGTCCCCCGGCTTGACCGAGGTATCCATCGATTCCTTGACGATGCCGAGCTCCGTACCGGGCGTGACCTCGACGGCTTCGTCGCCGGCCGAGTTACAGGCGACAGGGCCGAGGGCGATCGTGGCGGTGCCGAGCAGGAATGCTGCGAGCAGACGATTGGTCATGAGGATCCTTCCCGAAGGGCGCGCGGGCGCGCGCATCTGGTTGCGGATGGAACCACTAGGCAGCCGTTCCGGCAAGCGCAAAAACGCCCATCGAGCCGGATGGCTCCTTGGTCGAGCGTATTGCACGCGGGCATTTGCCGGGCGTCGCCCGACACCGAAGGTCGCAGAGCGCCCGTCGATGCGGGCCTGCATCGCCATCAGAACGGCCCCTGCGAGGAGGGACTGTCCCCAACGAGAAAGAGGGGGACTGTCCCTATTTTTCGGAAAGCCGGCCGAAGCACCCTGCCCCGGCGTAGACCGCCGCATCGCCCAGCTCTTCCTCGATGCGGATCAGCTGGTTGTACTTCGCCAGCCGGTCCGATCGGGCGAGCGAGCCGGTCTTGATCTGCCCGCAGTTGGTCGCGACCGCGAGGTCGGCGATGGTCGAGTCCTCGGTCTCGCCCGAGCGGTGGCTCATCACGGCCGTGTAGCCGGCGCGGTGGGCGATATCGACGGCCTCGAGGGTCTCGGTGAGGCTGCCGATCTGGTTGACCTTTACCAGCAGCGAGTTGGCGAGGCCCTTGCCGATTCCCATCCTGAGGCGCTCGGGATTGGTAACGAACAGGTCGTCGCCGACGAGCTGGACCTTGCGGCCGATTCCGTCGGTCAGCGCCTTCCAGCCCTCGAAGTCGTCCTCGCCCATGCCGTCCTCGATCGAGCGGATCGGATAGGCGGAGACGAGGTCGGCGAGGTAGTCGGCCATCTGCGCGGGCGAGAGCGACAGCCCTTCCCCGCTGATCTCGTACCTGCCGTCCCTGAAGAACTCGGTCGCCGCGCAGTCGAGCGCCAGCGCGACGTCCTCGCCCGGCCTGAAGCCGGCCTGTTCGATCGAGGCCATGATGAAATCGAGCGCGTCGCGCGTGCTCGCGAGGTTCGGCGCAAAGCCGCCCTCGTCGCCGACCGCGGTGGCGAGCCCCTTCTGGTGCAGCCCCTTCTTGAGCGTGTGGAAGATTTCCGAGCCCCAGCGGACCGCCTCGGCGAGCGTCGGCGCGCCGACCGGCATGATCATGAATTCCTGGAAGTCGATCGGGTTGTCGGCGTGCTCGCCGCCGTTGATGATGTTCATCATCGGCACCGGCAG
>CALCBC010000047.1 GCA_937898525.1 uncultured Sphingomonadales bacterium | reverse complement strand
GAGCGCGATCCGGACGGTTCACTGGTCTCCGCGGCGCTCGACGGCGACCGCGAGGCCTTCGATACCCTGCTCCGCCGCCACTACGACCGCATCCACGGCCTCGCCTGGCGGATGACCGGGTCGCGCGCCGATGCCGACGACATCGCCCAGGAGGTCTGCTGCGCGCTGGTCGAGAAGCTCGGCCAGTTCCGCGGCCAGGCCAAGTTCTCGACCTGGCTGTGCGGTATCGTGGTCAACGCCTGCCGCGACCACCACCGCCGGCGGCGCTCGTTCCACGGCATGACGCTCAAGCTGGCAGTGCTCGCCGGCCTCGCGCGCGGGCCCGACGGCCGCGACCTGCACGACCGGATGTGGCTCGAAAGCGCGGTCAGCCGGCTCAAGCCCGACCTGCGCGACACGGTCGTGCTCGTCGCCGGCCAGCAACTGACCCACGCCGAGGCCGCCGAGATTCTCGGCGTCGCCGAGGCGACGGTCTCGTGGCGCATGCACGAAGTGCGGCGAATACTGGGGTCCGGCGGCGCCTGAGCCCGCGCATTGCGAATCCTTCCAAGGAAATCCTCGGCCCGCGCGTCTCAGGGTCATGCGCAGGACGATCCGGCGCAGATGCCAGGGAGAATTCGCATGACCTATCCTCGTCCGACCGCGGCTGCAGCGCTGGTCGCCATCCTTCTTGCCTCGTGCTCCGGGGTCGATCGTCAGGACGCCGGGCTGACGCGTGACGCGCCGCCCGTCGCAGTCGCGGACGATGCGCTTTCCGTTTCATCGCCTTCCCCAGAGCTGAAGCAGGCAGACGAGGAACAAAGCGTCGTCGTTACGGGCTCGCGAGCGCTGGAGTCGAACCTTAATCGCCTTCCGGCGTCTCACCAGGCCCAGACGCGGGCCGCTGCCAGTGCCCCGGTAACCTATGCTCCGGCGCCTCCGCCCCGGGACAGGATCGCGCCGCTTCCATATGCCTACGAAGGCCGCGACCGCTTCAGCGCGGTCGATGCAAACCCCTTCCGCGTGGTCGCCGAAGAGCCGGTCTCGACCTTTTCTATCGACGTCGACACGGCCTCGTACGGCTGGATGCGCGCCTCGCTCAACCGCAACGTCCTGCCGCAGCCGGACTCGGTCCGCGCCGAGGAGCTGATCAACTACTTCCCCTACGACTACGCGCTGCCGCGCTCGGCCGAGCAGCCGTTCAGCACCCGCATCGACGTGTTCCCGAGCCCGTGGACCGAGGGCCGCAAGCTCGTGCGTATCGGCATCCGCGGTTACGAGGTCGAGCGCGCCGCGCGGCCGCGCGCCAACCTGGTGTTCCTGATCGACACTTCGGGCTCGATGAGCGCACCCAACAAGCTCGGCCTGGTCAAGCAGTCGCTCGGCATGCTGGTCGGGCAGCTCGGCGCGAACGATACGGTCTCGATCGTCGCCTATGCCGGGCGTGCCGGCACAGTCCTCGAGCCGACCCGCGCGAGCGAACGTGGCCGCATCCTCGCGGCGATCGAACGGCTCGGCGCGGGCGGCAGCACGGCGGGGGCCGAGGGTATCCGCCAGGCCTACGCGCTCGCCGAGCGCAACTTCGACGCCGAAGGGGTCAACCGCGTGATCCTCGCTACCGACGGCGACTTCAACGTCGGCATCACCAACCCCGAGGAGCTCAAGGGCTACGTCGAGCGCCAGCGCGCGAAGGGCGTGTTCCTCTCGGTGCTCGGCTTCGGCATGGGCAACTACAACGACGCGCTGATGCAGACTCTCGCGCAGAACGGCAACGGCAACGCGGCCTACATCGATACCCTCAACGAGGCGCGCAAGACGCTGGTCGAGGAAGCGACCTCGACGCTGTTCCCGATCGCCAAGGACGTGAAGATCCAGGTCGAGTTCAACCCGGCCACGGTCGCCGAATACCGGCTGGTCGGTTACGAGACGCGCATGCTGGCGCGCGAGGACTTCGACAACGACAAGGTCGATGCGGGCGACGTCGGTTCCGGGCAAACCGTGACCGCGCTCTACGAGATCGTCCCGGTCGGCGGACCGCGCGCGATCGGCGACTTGCGTTACTCGCGGCCGGTCGCGCGCACGGCGGCGGACAGCAGCGAGTACGGTTTCGTCAAGATCCGCTACAAGCGGCCGAACTCGGACCGCAGCCAGCTGATCTCGACCCCGATCGACCGCTCGGCCGAAGTGCGCACGTTCGCCGAGGCCCCGCAGGACGCGCGTTTCGCGGCCGGGGTTGCCTCGTTCGCCGAGCTGCTGCGCGGCGGGCGCTACAGCGGCGAGATGACCTGGGACGACGTGCTGCAGATCGTCAGCGCCGCGAAGGGCGACGACCCGTACGGCTATCGTTCCGAGTTCGTCCAGCTGGTCCGCGCGGCCAGGACCGCCTCGGCGATGGCCCGGCTCGGCGGGTAGCCGATCGCATTCGACCGGCCTTCGCTTGAAGTGTAAGACCGGTCGCGACAGTCTCGTCAGCCCCGTCCCCGCGTCCCGCCGTTCTTCGGCCGGCGCGGGGCGGGGCGGACCAACCGGCAGGCGAATGACCACCGACCACGACCTCTCCGCGCTTTTGCCCGACCCGCCGCCGCCGCGCCCGGCCGCGCGCGAGGCCGCGCTCGCCGCGGCCCTGCGGCGGTTCGACGGGCAGGGCATCGCACCGGCCTCGCAGCCTGAGGCGCCGGCGAAGCCGGCCCGGCCGGGCTGGGCGCGTCCGCAGGTCGCCCTCGTGGTCAGCGCCGTGCTCGTGGTGGTGATCAGCACGCCGATCTGGTGGGCCGAGCGCGACCGGATCATTCCCGGGCCAGCGCCGACTTCGGCGCCGGGCCCTGCACCTGCGGAAGGTGGGCCGGCTCCGCTGCCGCCGCCGTCATCCGCTGTCGCGACCCCCGTGCCCGCTGTTCCGCCGGCAGCGACGGAGACCACGGCGGCGGCCGAGTCCGCCACGCCGGCCGAACGGGCCCGTTCGTTAGAGTCCGCCGTCCCCGGGTCAAACCTGAGCAAGCTGCCGCAGTCCGTGCCGGCGCAGACTCAGGCGCCCTCGGTAGAGGCGACCTTCGCAAGCGAGCCGGCTCGGTCGCAACGGTCGGCGGTGCAGCCGTCCGCATCCCCGGCCACGCGCGCCTCCGCTCTGCCACCACCTCCACCTCCACCTCCACCTCCACCTGCTCCTCCGCCCCCTCCGCCAGCTCCGGCCCGGGCGGCCCGGCAGGCAGCAGCTGACGCCGGTGGAGTCGACCAGGTCACGGTCAGCGGCTCGCGCATCGAGCGCGACGGCTACGCAGCGAGAGCACCGATCGCCCCCGTTGCCGATGCCGCCCCTCTCGACGGCGAGTGGAACGCCTGCACGCTCGACGACCCGCGCCGCAACCCCACGGCCTGCCGCAGCTCCGCGCGACTGAGCGAGGGGCTCGCGCTTGCCTGGCAGGGCGACCTCGATGCGGCGATCCGGGCGTTCGGGCGGGCCCTCGCTGCCGAGCCCGGCGACGCGCTCGCGTACCTCAACCGCGGGCTCGCCTATCAGCGGAAGGGCGACCTCGACCGCGCCCTCGCTGACCTCGACCGGGCCGTCGCCCGCGATCGCACCGGCGCCCGCGGCTACTACCATCGCGCCCGGCTTCACCGCGCGCGCGGCGACGAGGCTCAGGCAGAGGCGGACATCCGCCGCGCCATCGAGCTCGATCCGGCCTATGCCGCGGCGCCCCGCTGAGCTGCGACTTCACTTGTAATCGAGCGTTCAGGTTCGCCGAATAGAGTCCGCCACCGTCGTAACCAACGGAGGATACCGATGCGCTTCAAGCGTACCCTGTTCCTCGCCGGCGCTGCGACGCTGCTCGCTGCCGGCACGGCTGCGGCCGCGGCCGACAAGCTCAAGACGATGGACGTCGCGTTGCCCGATGGGTCGGTCGCCCATATCGAATACGCGGGCGAGGTTGCGCCCAAGGTCACCGTCGTTCCCGCCTGGCGGCAGGGCTGGACCGCTCACGATCCGTTCGCCGCGCTCGACCGCATCGCCTACGAGATGCGCGCTCGCCACCAGGCGATGATGGGGCGGATGCGGGCGCTTCACGACGCCGCGATGAAGCAGGCGCGGATCGGCAACGGCGACGGCCTGACGCTCGTCGGCGACCTCCCGCAGGGAACCCATTTCAGCTACTTCTCGGCGACCACCGACGCCAACGGCTGCACCCGCACGGTGCAGTACAGCTCCGACGGCAGCGGCGCGGAGCCGAAGGTCACCCGGGCGAGCAGCGGCAATTGCGAGGGTGCGTTCGACACCTCGCCGGTCCCGGCTGCCGCGACCGAACTGCAGCCGCGCAAGCTCGACGACCACGACGTCTGATCGGCTCGGGGAGTCCCTACCCGGCCGAACCAACAAGGGCGGCGCCGCGAGGCGCCGCCCTTATTTCGTGGCCGGGAAGCCTCGACCGTTCGCGTCGATGGGGACTTACAGTCCCTTTATATAGTCGATGATCGCCTGGCGCTTGGCCGGATCGCTGACGCCGCCGAACGCCATCTTGGTGCCGGGCACGGTGCCGCGCGGGTCGGCGAGGTAGCGGTCGAGAGTCGCCTGGTTCCAGGTCAGGCCGGAGTTCTTCATCGGCTCGCTGAACTCGTAGCCCGGAACTTCGCCGGCCTTCTCGCCCCAGATCCCCGCGAGCGACGGCCCGATGCCGTGCTTGCCCGGCTCGACCGAGTGGCACGCCTTGCACACCGCGAACGCGGCTGGCTCGGTCACCGCCGCGGTCGTCGGCGAGGCCGTAGCGGTCGGCGTCGGGTTCGGCGTGGCGCTCGGTGTCTCGGTCGGGGTTGGGGTCGGGCTCGGCGCATCGCTTGGCGTGGCGCTGTCCGCTGGCTCGGGAGCGTCGATTGTCGCCGCCGTTTCCTCCGCAGCCGGTTCGCCGGCCTGTTCCGCTTCGCCGCCGCACGCGGCGAGGGCGAGGACGAACGCAAGCGTGGAGACGGACTTCAGGGCGACCTTCATGGCGGGGAATTCCTCTGAAACAGTTCGGGCGGCTCCCTATCGCCCGTCGTGCGGGTTGTGAAGCCTCGCGGCCGCCGTCTTTGTGGCCCTCGTGCCGCATGGGTTGCGAAATGCGCCGTCACGACGCCGGGGTTCTTTTCCCCGCACCGCCCCGGGCCTATCCGCACCGGCTTCATGTTCGAGCCGTCCCCTTCGACCTGGCGCGGTGAACTGGCCGCGACGCTGCGGATCGCGGCGCCGCTGGCGCTCGCCAACCTGTTGCAGATGCTGGTTTATGCGATGGACGTGATCTTCGTCGCCCGGCTCGGCGACGAGCCGCTCGCCGCGTCGAGCCTGTCGATCTCGCTGTTCGGGCTGATGATGTGGTGTTTTTCCGGGCTGACGGGGATGGTTGCCGCGCTGATCGCCGCCGAGCTCGGCCGCCGCCGCCACGCGGTGCGCGAAGTCCGCCGAAGCGCGCGCATGGCGCTGTGGCTGTCGGCCCTGTGCGGCCTCGCCGGAATGGGCGTGTGCTGGTTCGGCCGCGAGATCATGCTCGTCACCGGGCAGGAGCCGCGCATTGCCGAGCTCGCCGGCGGGTTCCTGCGGGTGATCATGTGGGCGATGATTCCGATGATCGCCGCCAACGCGCTGCGCAGCGTGGTCTCGGCGCTCGGCCGCCCGGTCTACGCGACCGCGATCACCGCGCTCGCGATCGGGGTCAGCGCGCTCGCCAACTACGCGTTCGTGTTCGGGCGCCTCGGCGCCCCGGCGCTCGGGCTCGAGGGCTCGGCGCTGGCGAGCGTCATCACCGGCGTGTTCGGCTTCCTGTCGTACGTCGTCGCCATCCGGGCCGACCGCAGGCTGCGCCGCTACCGGCTGTTCGGCAAGTGGTGGCGCGCCGAGTGGGAGCGGTTCGGGCAACTCCTGCGTACCGGGCTGCCGGTCGCGGGAACGATCCTCGCCGAGGCCGCGCTGTTCAGCGGCGCGGCGTTCCTGATGGGCAACATCGGCGCCTCGCAGCTCGCCGGGCACACGATCGCGCTGCAGGTTGCAGCGCTCGCCTTCCAGATCCCGTTCGGGATCGGCCAGGCGGCGACGATCCGCGTCGGCTATCACTACGGCGCGCGCGATCCGGTCGCGCTCGGCCGGGCCGGCTGGGTCGCGATCGTCATGGGTACGGGGTTCATGACGCTGACCGCCTCGGTCATGCTGCTCGCGCCCAGGCTCGTGCTCGGCATCTATGTCGATACCGAAGCTGCGCGGAACGCGGCGCTGATGGGTTTCGCCATGCAGTTCATGGTCGTCGCCGCGGCGTTCCAGCTGTTCGACGGGCTCCAGGCCGTGGCGGCGGGTGCGCTGCGCGGGCTGCAGGACACCCGCACGCCGATGCTCTACGCGCTGTTCGGTTACTGGGTGCCCGGGCTCGGCACCTCGGTCTGGCTCGGCTTCTTCACCCCGCTCGAGGGGCTCGGCATCTGGATCGGGCTGATGACGGGGCTGGTGGTCGTCGCGCTGCTGATGCTGCAGCGGTGGATGAGGCGGGGCCGTCTCGGTCTCGTCCCGCCGGCGCATTTTTGTCCTTAACGCCGGTTGACGGCCTCGTTCATGCGACCCATATGGCCGCCGCTGGCACTCTCGGGGTGAGAGTGCCAACCCGAATCACCAACTTTGGAAGAGGTCATACACATGGCATTCCGTCCGCTGCACGACCGCGTTCTGGTCCGCCGCATCGAGGCCGAGGAAAAGACGGCCGGCGGCATCATCATCCCCGACAGCGCCAAGGAGAAGCCGAGCGAGGGTGAAGTCCTGGCCGTCGGCGCGGGCACCCGCGACGAGACCGGCAAGCTTCAGCCGCTCGACGTCAAGGCCGGCGACCGCGTGCTGTTCGGCAAGTGGTCGGGGACCGAAGTGCGCATCGACGGTGAGGATCTCCTGATCATGAAGGAGAGCGACATCCTCGGCGTGATCGAGGGCGCCGGCGAGGCCCGCAAGGCCGCCTGAGCTTCGGCAATCGGTTCAACCAGTCAAGTAGAGGGATAGTCAGACGATGGCTGCCAAGGACGTCAAGTTTTCGCGCGACGCGCGCGAGCGCATTCTCAAGGGCGTGGACACGCTCGCCAACGCGGTGAAGGTCACGCTCGGCCCGAAGGGCCGCAACGTCGTGCTCGACAAGAGCTTCGGCGCGCCGCGCATCACCAAGGACGGTGTCACCGTCGCCAAGGAAATCGAGCTCAAGGACAAGTTCGAGAACATGGGCGCGCAGATGCTGCGCGAGGTGGCTTCGAAGGCCAACGACTCGGCCGGTGACGGCACCACCACCGCGACCGTGCTGGCCCAGGCAATCGTTCGCGAGGGCATGAAGTCGGTCGCCGCCGGCATGAACCCGATGGACCTCAAGCGCGGCATCGACATCGCCGTCGCCAAGGTCGTCGAGAACCTCAAGACCCGCTCGAAGGAAGTCGCCGGCTCGAACGAGATCGCCCAGGTCGGCATCATCTCGGCCAACGGTGACCGCGAGGTCGGCGAGAAGATCGCCGAGGCGATGGAGAAGGTCGGCAAGGAAGGCGTCATCACCGTCGAGGAGGCCAAGGGCCTCGAGTTCGAGCTCGACGTGGTCGAAGGCATGCAGTTCGATCGCGGCTACCTGAGCCCGTACTTCGTGACCAACGCCGAGAAGATGGTCGTGGAGCTGGAGAACCCGTACATCCTGATCCACGAGAAGAAGCTCTCGAACCTGCAGTCGATGCTGCCGATCCTCGAGGCCGTGGTGCAGTCGGGCCGTCCGCTGCTGATCATCGCCGAGGACATCGAGGGCGAAGCGCTCGCCACCCTGGTGGTCAACAAGCTGCGCGGTGGCCTCAAGGTCGCGGCGGTCAAGGCGCCGGGCTTCGGCGATCGCCGCAAGGCCATGCTGCAGGACATCGCGATCCTGACCAAGGGCGAGATGATCTCCGAGGATCTCGGCATCAAGCTCGAGAACGTCACGATCTCGATGCTCGGCGAAGCCAAGCGCGTCACCATCGACAAGGACAACACCACGATCGTCGACGGTGCGGGCGACCAGGCCGACATCAAGGCCCGCGTCGAGCAGATTCGCGCGCAGATCGAAACCACCACCAGCGACTACGACCGTGAGAAGCTGCAGGAGCGCCTGGCCAAGCTCGCCGGCGGCGTCGCGGTGATCAAGGTCGGCGGTGCGACCGAGGTCGAGGTGAAGGAGCGCAAGGACCGCGTTGACGACGCGCTGCATGCGACCCGCGCCGCGGTCGAGGAAGGCATCGTCCCGGGCGGCGGCACCGCGCTGCTCTACGCGACCAAGGCGCTCGACGGCCTGACCGGTGCCAACGACGACCAGACCCGCGGCATCGACATCGTCCGCCGCGCGATCCAGGCGCCGATCCGGCAGATCGCCGAGAACGCCGGGTTCGACGGTGCGGTGGTCGCCGGCAAGCTGATCGACCAGACGGACGAGCAGTTCGGCTTCAACGCCGCGACCGAGACCTACGAGAACCTGGTCAACGCCGGCGTGATCGACCCGACCAAGGTCGTGCGCACGGCGCTGCAGGACGCTGCTTCGGTCGCCGGCCTGCTGATCACCACCGAGGCAGCGGTCAGCGAAGTGCCGGAAGACAAGCCGGCCGCGCCGGGCGGCATGCCCGACATGGGCGGCATGGGCTTCTAAGCCCCGTCCGTTCAAAGCGACAAGGAGGGCCGGGGAAGCGATCCCCCGGCCCTTTTTTTGCCAGCGGGCGCAGCGTGTCCCCACGCGCATTCGCGCCCCGGCCGTTCGGCGAAGTTCCGCGCGACGAGGCCTGGGGCTCCGGGATTCTACCGAGTGGCCGGTCGCCCCGCGCCCGGCATTGTCGGCACCCGGACGCCCGTGGGTCGTTGAGGGCGCAGAGGACAAGAGGAGAGTCGCCGATGAAGATTCCCCACCAGGCCCTGGTCGCGCTCGCCAACGGCGAGCGGTTCGTGCTCATGCGCAATGTCGGCCAGCCGTTCGCGCCGAAGCTCGAGCACGTGACCGACCTCGACCTCGAGCTGACCAATTTCAGCGCCGGGGTCCGCCACCAGGATCCGGCCGGGCAGCGCAACGGCAGCACCGACATCGACGAGCTCGCCCACGGGGCGGCCATTGCCGAGTGGCTCAACACCCAGACGCTGCGCGGCGGCATCGGCCAGCTCGTGATCGCGGCCGATCCGAAGACGCTCGGCCAGATCCGCCAGCATTGCCACAAGGAGCTAGAAAGCCGGATCGTCGGCGAGGTCGCCAAGGACCTGACCAATTCGCCGCTGCCGGAGATCGAGCGAGTGCTCGCGGCGGCCTGACCATGCGATGCCGCGGTGGCTGCGCCGGCTGCTGAGGGGTTCCGCGATGCCCGACCCCGCCGAGCTGCGCCACCGCATGGTCGAACGCCAGCTCGAGGCGCGCGGCATCGCCAACCCGGACGTGCTGCGGGCGATGGAAGAGGTGCCGCGCGAGCGGTTCGTGCCCGAACGGCTGCGCGATCTCGCCTACGACGACGGGCCACTGCCGATCGGCGAGGAGCAGACGATCTCGCAGCCGTACATCGTCGCGCTGATGGTCGAAGCGGCCGGTGTCGCGCCGGGCCAGCGGGTGCTCGAGGTCGGAGCGGGCTCGGGCTACGCCGCGGCGGTCATGTCGCGCATCGCCGCGGAGGTCTTCGCGATCGAGCGGCACCCGACTCTCGCCGAGGCGGCGCAGCAACGCGTCGCCGAGCTCGGCTATGACAACCTGACGATCCTCGCCGGCGACGGCAGCCTCGGGTTGCCCGACAAGGCGCCGTTCGACGCGATCCTCGTCGCCGCGGGAGGCGACAGGGTGCCCGAACCGCTCAAGCGCCAGCTAAAGGTGGGCGGTCGGCTGGTCGTGCCGGTCGGCGGAGAGACTGTCCAGACCTTGCTCTGCGTGACGCGAACCGGCGAGGAGGAATGGCGCCAGGAAGACTTGGGCGGAGTCCGTTTCGTGCCGCTGGTTGGCGCGCACGGCCGGTGACGGAGGAGCCCGACGGGCCCGCGACTGCTTGCCGCTGCCACGGCCGCTGATACGATGGCGCAGACACGGCGGGAGAGACGACATGCGGGGATTGCTGGGCCTGGGATTCGCTTTCGCGCTGGCTGCCTGCGCGCCCACGGGAGGCGCCATTCCCGCCTCGCACTCGCCCGACCAGTACGCGGCCGCGCTCGCCGATCCGCAGCGGCCGCAGGCCGACCGCGAACGGGACGCCACGCGGATGCCGGCGGAGATCCTGGCCTTCGCGCAGATCGACCCCGGCGAGAAGGTCGGCGACTACATCATGGGCGGCGGTTACTGGACGCGGATCCTCGCCACCGCCGTGGGGCCCTCGGGCAGGGTCTACGCATTCCAGCCGGACGAGTTCGTCGCCTTCAGGGCCGCCTATGCCGAGGAGCAGGACGCGGCGGTGGCGGGGCGGGACAACGTCGTCGCGCTGCGCGGCTCGATTTCCGCGCCGCCGTTCCCCGAGCCGCTCGACACGATCATCACCGTGCAGAACATGCACGACCTCTACCTCGGCGCGATGCCCGAGGGCACCGCGCCCAAGGCGCTTGCCGCGCTGTTCGCGGCCCTCAAGCCCGGGGGCACGCTGCTGGTGGTCGATCACAGCGCGCTCAAGGGCGCGGGGACGGAGGCCGCCAATTCGATTCATCGCATGGACCTCGCCGTAGCGATCGCCGCGCTGACCGAAGCGGGATTCGCGATCGAGGCCGAGAGCGACATCTATGCGCGGCCCGACGATCCGCGCACGGCAAACGTGTTCGACCCGTCGATTCGGGGCCGCACCGACCAGTTCGTCCTGCGCGCGCGCAAACCGGGGTAAGTGCGACGAACCGCCCTGAATCCACGGCTGGGCGTCGCAGCGAGTCCGTTCGTCGCGGCGCCGTATCCCCGGGGACAGCCTGTGGTTAAGATTTCCACAACATTCACGAGGGTACGCTTCGAGACATGAAGCTCGGGATCATCGGACGGGTCGCAGCCGTCATCGCACTGGCCGCCGCAGGGGTGGCTCCCGCACAGGCACAAGCCTCCTTCGAGGCCGCTTTCGACAGTGCCTTCGGCACCGAACTGCGCGCCCCGCGCGACTTCACGCCGGACTACAGCAATCCGCTCGTCGCCCGGCTCGCTCAGCTCGCCGACGGCTCGAACGGCCGTATCGGCATCGCCGCGATCGATCTCTCGACGGGCGAGGAAATCTCGATCCTGGGCGACCAGCCGTTCCCGATGGCTAGCACCAGCAAGATCGCCATTGCGGCGACCTTTCTCGAAGGCGTCGACCAGGGCCGCTGGAGCCTGACCAGCGAGTTCCCGCTGCTGATCCCGGTCGCCTCGCGCCCGTTCTCATCGGCGGTCGCCCCGGTCCGCCCCGGCCAGTACATGGCCGCACGCGACCTGATCGAGCTGATGATCACCCGCTCCAGCAACCCGGCGACCGATGCGCTGCTCGCCGCGGTCGGCGGCCCGGCGGCCGTCAACGACTGGGCCCGCCGTGCCGGCATCCAGAACTTCAACCTGACCCGCGACATCGCCACGCTCGTGCGCGACGACGGCGAGATCAACCCGGCGGTGCAGATCGACATTCGCGACAGCGCGACGCCGCGCGACATGGCGCGGCTGCTCGCCGGTCTCTACCAGGGCAAGTGGCTCAGCCCCGCCAGCCGCGACATCATCATCGGTGCAATGGAGCGGTGCCGCACCGGCACGAGGCGGATCCCGGCGCTGATGCCCGCGGGCACGGTGGTCGCGCACAAGACCGGGACGCTGAACAACACCGCCAGCGACATCGGCATCATCACCACCCCCGACGGACGCTCGATCGCGGTGGCGATCTACGTCACCGGGCAGGGCGGCAAGGCCAATCGCGACGCCAAGATCGCGTCGCTCGCGCGGGCGATCTACGACGGATACGGCGACACCGCCCGGCAGTGGGCCAATGCCCGCTACGGGGCCTCCGGCTCGGCCGCGGCCGCCAACTGAGCCTGCGCTCAACGAAAAAGGGCGCAGCCTTGCGGCCGCGCCCTTCCCATCGTTTCGATGACGGCCGATCAGTCGGCGGCCGCTTCGGTCTCGGTCTCGCCCTGCACTTCGGCTTCGGCCTCGTTGGCCGCGTCTTCGGCGGTCGCGGCGACGTCGCCAGCGGCATCCGACATCGCGTCACCGACCGCCTCGGCGTTGGTTTCGGCGTCGGCCATCGCGCCTTCGGCGGTGTCCTCGGCGGCTTCCTGGGTTTCCTGCGAGCAGGCAGCCAGCGACAGGGCGGCACCGGCAATCGCGGCGACGAGAACGATCTTGCGCATGTTCGTCAATCCTTCAACAGCGGAAACGGACGCTCGCCTCACAGGCTGATCCGGCGAGAGCAGGCGTGAAACCCACCATGCGGTGAACTCCGCCCACGGAAATAATGGCAATTTTGTGGCGAAGCAACCCCAAGCGGGGCGAGAGGGGGCGTCAAACCGGCTGACCTCGGCGCATAACGCTGCTAGCAAACACCGATGGCCGAAAAGCAGCATCTCTACCTGGTCGACGGTTCGGCCTACATCTTCCGCGCGTATCACCGGCTGCCGCCGCTGACCAACCCGCACGGCGTGCCGGTCGGCGCGGTCTACGGCTACACGACGATGCTGTGGAAGCTGGCCGACGAGCTCGACAAGGCGGACGGTCCGACACATCTCGCGGTGATCCTCGACAAGGGTTCGACCAGCTTCCGCAACGCGCTCTACGACCAGTACAAGGCCAACCGGCCGCCGCCGCCGGAGGACCTCGTTCCGCAGTTCCCGCTGATCCGCGACGCGACGCGCGCGTTCAGCCTGCCGTGCATCGAGGAGGACGACCTCGAGGCCGACGACCTGATCGCCTCCTATGCCAGGGAGGCGACGCGGCGCGGGTGGGACGTGACGATCGTCTCGAGCGACAAGGACCTGATGCAGCTCGTCGGCCAGTGCGCCGAGCCCCACGACGGGATCGAGGGCGGCTGCATCGACATGCTCGACACGATGAAGAACCAGCGCATCGGCATCCCCGAGGTGATCGAGAAGTTCGGCGTGCCGCCGGAAAAGGTGGGCGACGTGCTCGCGCTGATGGGCGACAGCGTCGACAACATCCCGGGCATCTACGGCATCGGGCCGAAGACCGCGTCGAAGCTGATCCAGGATTACGGCTCGCTGCGGGGCGCGCTCGACGCGGCGCCGTCGATGAAGCCGGGCAAGCTGCGCGACCGGCTGATCGAGGGGCGCGAGATGGCCGAGCTCAGCCGCGTGCTCGTCCAGCTCAAGGACGATTGCCCGCTGCCGATCCCGCTCGACGACTTCAAGCTCGGCCCGATCCCCGAGGGTCCGCTGGCCGAGTTCCTCAGCGCGCACGGCTTCACCAGCCTGCTCAAGCGGCTCGGCGACGGCAAGGGCAGCCCAGACCGGCCGCTGCAGCTCAACCCGGCTCGGCAGGACACCGCGGGTGCACCGGCCAGCCGCACCGGCAACCGCCAGCCGTTGCCCGAGTGGCCGGCGGTCGATCGCTCGGCCTACGAGACCGTGCAGTCGCTCGAGCGGCTCGAGCACTGGATCGCGCGCGCCTTCCACGCGCGCCTGGTCGCGATCGATACCGAGACGACCAACATCGACGCGATGCGCGCCGAGCTCACCGGAATCAGCATGGCGCTGGGGCCGAACGACGCCTGCTACGTCCCGCTCGGCCACGGCGGCAGCGACATGTTCGCCGAACGGCCGGTGCAGATCGACAAGGCGGCCGCGCTCTCGGCGCTGAAGCCGCTGCTCGAAAGCGATGCGGTTCTGAAGGTCGGGCAGAACGTCAAGTACGATATCAACGTCTTCGCCCGGAACGGCATCGCGGTTGCGCCGGTCGACGACACGATGATCATCAGCTTCGCTCTCGACGCCGGCCGCTCGGAAGACGGGATCGGGGGCGGTCACGGGATGGACGAGCTGAGCCAGCGCCACCTCGGCCACACCACGCTGACCTACAAGGACATCTGCGGCAGCGGGAAGAAGCAGATCCCGTTCGGCGAGGTGCCGCTCGACCGCGCTACCGAGTATGCCGCGGAGGACGCTGACGTGACCTGGCGGCTGTGGAAGGTGCTCAAGCCGCGCCTCGCCGAGGAGGGCGGCACGCGGATCTACGAACGCGTCGACCGGCCGCTGATCCCGGTGGTGGCGCAGATGGAGCGCCACGGGATCAAGGTCGACCGCCAGGCGCTCGCCGGCCTCAGCGAGGAGTTCGCCAAGGAGACCGCGAGGATCGAGCGCGAGATCTACGACTGCTGCGGGACGGAGTTCACCATCGGCAGCCCGGCCCAGCTCGGCGACGTGCTGTTCAACAGGATGGGCTACAAGGGCGGGCGCAAGGGCAAGAGCGGGCAGTACTCGACCGACCAGGCGGTGCTCGAGAATCTCGCCAACCAGGGTGCACCGGTCGCGCGGCTGGTGCTCGAATGGCGCCAGCTGACGAAGCTTCGCAGCACTTACACCGAGGCGCTGCAGGCCGCGATCAACCCGGACACCGGGCGCGTGCATACCTGCTACTCGCTGGTCGGCGCGCAGACCGGGCGGCTCAGCTCGACCGATCCCAACCTGCAGAACATCCCGATCCGCACCGCGATCGGCCGCCGGATCCGCGAGGCCTTCGTGCCCGAGGACGGCATGGTGCTGATGTCGGCCGACTACTCGCAGATCGAGCTCAGGCTCGCTGCGCACATGGCCGACGTGCCGCAGCTCAAGGAGGCGTTTCACGCCGGCGAAGACATCCACGCGCGCACCGCGCAGGAGATGTTCGGCACGGTCGACCGCGACACCCGCGCGCGGGCCAAGACGGTCAACTTCGCGATCCTCTACGGAATCAGCCGCTGGGGGCTCGGCGGCCGGCTGGGAATCGAGGCCGACGAGGCGCAGGCGATCATCGACCGCTACTTCGAGCGCTTCCCGGGCATCCAGCGCTACATCGTGCACACGCTGGAGCAGGTGCGCGAGCGCGGCTATTCGGAGACGCTGTTCGGCCGCAAGACCTGGTTCCCGCGGATCAACGCCAGGATCCCGCACGAGCGCCAGGGCGCCGAGCGCGCGGCGATCAACGCGCCGATCCAGGGCACCAGCGCCGACATCATCAAGCGTGCGATGGCGCGGATGCCGGCGGCACTGGCCGACGCCGGGCTCGGGCACGTCCGGATGCTGCTGCAGGTGCACGACGAACTGGTGTTCGAGCTCCCGGAAGGCGACGTCGCCGCTGCCTCGCCGGTGATCGAGCGGGTCATGGCCGAGGCCGCGCTGCCGGCGGTCAAGCTCGACGTGCCGCTGGGCATCGAGATCGGCCACGGGCCGAGCTGGGACGCGGCGCACTAGCCCGGCAGGGAATCGTCCTCAGGCCTGCAGCCTGGTCCATTTCCGGCTGCTGCGCGGCCATCTTCCGAGCGGGCGTATGGGCAATCATCCGGCGGCCAACCCGGACATCTCGGCCTCTAGGCGACGGACGGCGAGGCCGGCGCTGGCCCTGGGCGTCACAGGGTTGCCTTGCGTGCGATCCGTGCGAACGGCTGGAGGGGCGCGACGCATGACCTCCGGCTCGGCCCTGCGGTGCGCGGAGGTTGGCGGGCAGGGCTCGCAAGTCGCCGCCTTACCGGGGCGGGCTGGAGCGGCGGTGAGGTTCCGCCGCGGCCCGTCCGCGCATCCTGGGCGGACACCCGTCGGATGTCCGAGGGGCGCCGGCCTTCTTGTGCGGGAGCGAGGCCTGACGCGTTCACGCCCGCACCCGTCGCGTGCCGGGCTGACCCGGCGGGCGGTGCATATAACCTATATGGTTCGCAATGTCAAG
>CALCBC010000046.1 GCA_937898525.1 uncultured Sphingomonadales bacterium | reverse complement strand
TCCTCGGCACCGAGATCAGCGCCAGCACCTGGCCGCGCCGAACGCCGGTGCGCGAGTTCCGCGGCAACGTCGCGCACTCGAACTTCGACGGGTTCCTGATCGACCGCCACATCTACGAGGACAACACCTTCGGCCTCGCGACCATCCCGCTGCTGCCGCTGAAGGACCCGACCGATCTCGAGAGCGAGGTGCTGGAAACGCACTTCGAGGACCTGACCGCCTACAAGAACCGCAACGGCGGGCTGTGGGGCCGGGGCGACCTCTACGTGTACCGCAACCTCAAGCTGGCCGACAACGCGATCGGCATGACGCAGGCCGCCGGCGACATCGGCAGCTCGCCGTTCAGCTCGCGGCTGGTGGACTCGCTGGTCGTCGGCGAGACCGACAACGTGGGCAATCCGCGCACGCCCGAGGAGATCGCCTACGGCCGCAGCCTGCCGAAGCCGGGCATCCCGGACTTCCCGATCCGCGGCTACGAGTACTACGACTACCGCGACGACGTGGTGAACACGACGTTCGTCAATTTCCAGGACAACGCGCTGCGCAAGACCGGCGCGCTGTCGTTCCTGCTCTACACGAGCGCCGGGCTCAGCACCGGGAGCACGATCAGCGGGGCGAAGTTCGTCAACGCCAAGCCGGTCTATTTCCCGACCTACGATCGCCGGTTCGACAACGACAACCGCGGCGGCAATGCCTACCGCACGCTGTCGTTCCGCGACCTCGACGGGTCGGTGACCGGCGTGCCCGACAGCCAGGTCCTGCTGCACGACGGCGAGAACGACAGCGTCGCGACCGACGACAGCTGCGAGGTACGCCCGAGCTGGAACGCGGCGGTATGCACCGGCGATATCGGGCGGCTCAACCTGTCGGACAGCCGGGGCGAGCTGCCGGCCGCAGTCGATCTCGAATCGCGCACCGCCCGCTTCGCGCTGCTCGCCGCGCTCGGCCCGTTCGCGCCGGACACGCCGCTCCACCGGGCCCAGCGCGCCGCGCTGTTCTCGCGCCCTCCGCCGCAGGCGCCGATCGCGCTCGTGCGCAACGGCAGGGAATTCAAAGTCCACGGCGACCAGAGCACCGTGCGCGCGGGCACCGAGATCGAGGTCAGGACCGAGCGGCCCGAAGTCACCCTCAGCCTTGCCGAGATGGACGAGGGCTCGTGGGTCGTGTTCAGGCTGCCGGGCTTCGCACACGCCTCGGGAACCGAGCAGCCGAGCCTGGAAGCGCTGCGGCAGGCGAAGGAAACCTCCTGGTTCAGGGACGGGGATTCGGTGTGGGTCAAGCTGGTCGCGGGACCGCCGGCCGGGCCGGTCATCCGCCCGACGGACCTGCAGGCGAGCATCAAGGTCGGCCGGGAGGGCCTCGGCGGCTGAGGACGCTCGGTCGTCAGTCACGACGTGCCGGTTCTTGAGGTGATCCAGAATGCGCCCCGCTCAGGGGTCCAGGGAGCCTCTCGAGCTGGGCCGCCAGGGGTGGACGCTCGCCGTCAGCGCCCGCGGTGCCACCAGGCGGGCGGCGGAGTGCGGGCGATCAGGTCGGCCACGGCCCAGGCGCCGGCGACGATCGCGAGATTCACCGCGTTGCCGAACCCGTTCATCGCCTCGCCCGGTTCCGCGATGACCCGCGGGAGCCAGACGAGCAGGCTGAAGCCGACGAACATCACCGTCGCCAGCCGCGCGGCGAGGAGTGCCAGCGGGCCGGCGAGAAGGGCGAGGCCGGCGGCGATGTCGGCGACGCCGGTGGCGAGCGCCCAGAAGCGCGGGCCGGGCGGGATCCAGCCGGGGACGAAGTCGGCGGTTTCCTGGACGTAGACGAGATGCGCGGCGCCGAACGCGAGCAGGCACACCCCGAACAGCGCGCGCAGGGCGTGGGCGAGCGGGCCGCCACGCGAGCCTTGCGCGGCAATCACGGCGAGCGCCCCGAGCACCACGGCCACCTGCTCGGCGAGGCCCAGCCAGGTGCCGAAGGTCGTCGGCTCGGCGGCGACGCGGAAGGCCCAGCCGGCGGCGAACAGGAGCGAGAGCGCCGCCACGGCGATCGCCGCGGGAAACTGCCACCGTCGCAGCAGAAGCGCAGCGCCCGCGACCACGAAGACCGCGCCCGCCACGGGGGCCAACCACGCCGGCTGGGGCAGGATCTCGGGTACCGGTTGCCAGACGGGCGAGAACTGCCGCCAGGCGAGGATCACCCCGCCGAGCGCCAGCGCGGCCAGTCCCAACACGCGATCTCCGATCATCGGCTCCTCCCCCGAGTGCCCGAAGGTGAGGCTAGCCGCGCACCGCCCGGCGGTCGAGCGCGACTGGCGGTCTTCTCCCCGGCGGAAAATCTCGCGGCCTCGTGCGTTGGGGGACCGACGGGCAGCCGGGAAGGAGGATGGACATGCACAGGATCATCGAAAGCGCCGGCGACGTGCTGGCGGCCGAAGTTTCGGGCAAGATCGTCGGCAGCGATCTCGACGCGCTGATGGACGCGCTCGACCGGGCAATGGCCGAGCACGACAAGGTCCACATGTTTGTCGAGACGCGCGCGATCGAGGGGCTCGAGCTGTCGAGCCTGCCCGCCTACGTGAAGCGGGCGCTGCCGCTGCTGGGCAAGCTGAATCGCTTCGGGCGGGTCGCGGTCGTGGCCGACCAGGCCTGGGTCCGTGCCGGCAGCCGGCTCGAGAGTGCGCTGCTGCCGAACATCAGCTATCGGGTCTGCCTGCCCGAGGAGCGCGACGAGGCGCTCGCCTGGGTCAGGGGCCAGGCCGCGGGGTGAGACTCAGCGCGGGCCGAGGCGGGCGTCGACGAACAGCTCGGCGTCGACCACGTCGCGGAAGGTACCGATGAGCGTGCCGCGGTCCCACACGTCGTAGCGCCGCCTTCCGAACAGCCCGGCGCGACGGACGATGATCAGGTGACCGCGGTAGGGTCGCCACTCGGCCGATTCCTCGGCGATCATGCGTCGGGTCCCGGCTGGATGACCTCGACGATGCGGAAGCGCCGCGTGGCGCCGAGGCGGTTGGGCCAGTCGATCGCGCTGCCGCGCCTGAGCCCGATCAGCGCGGCACCGACCGGGGTCAGTACCGACAGGCGGCCGGCCTCCATGTCGGCCTCGCGCGGATAGACGAGGGTGACGCGGTGTTCCTCGCCCGAGTCCTCGTCGCGGAACACGACCTCGGAGTGCATCGTGACGACGTCAGCGGGCAGGCTGGCGCGGTCGCAGACCTCGGCGCGCGCGAGCTCCTCCAGCAGCAGCGCGGCGGACATCTGCGACGTGCCGCGCGCGGCCCAGGCGAGCTCGTAGAGCGTATCGGCCTCGGCCTCGGAGAGAATGACGGGCGGCCGCTCGAGGGCCGCGTGTTCGATATGCATGCTCGAAATCCTCGCAGGGCGGTTCCGCTGCGCGGACCGCACGAGTGGGTTGTGGACCGGGACCCCGAGCTCAGCGGAGAGTGAAGGAAAGCGAGCTCGGGGCTAAGTGCCTGCGAGCAGCTGGCCGCCGTGATATCGGAAACGGGCAGGGGCCGTGTACATGACTCAGATGATGGGGCCGAACGGGGCGAAGTCAAGCCATCGCCGAGGCGAGGGGCCGGGAGCCGGAAAGCTTGCCGCGCTCGCGCGTTGGTCGCTCGAAAGGAAGGCTCATGTCGAGAAAATGGCTGTTCGGGCTGCTTGCCCTGGTCGTGGTGCTGTTCGTCGTCTCGGTCGCGTTCGGCTCGAGGCTTGCCGCGGGCGGCGGGGCGGCGCTGCTGCTGGCGGCGATCGTCTATGCGACGATCCGCAACCGCGGCGGCTCGCCCGAGGAGATCGCCCGCGCGGAGCGCGGTGCCCGCGAACTGCGCGAGGAGATCGCGGAAGACGAGGCGCGCAGCGGCGCGCCCTAGGTCAGGCGGGCTCCGCCGCCGCGAGCCGCGCCGGCTCGATGTGGCGGTCGACGATTAACACGGCAGCGAACATCAGCAGCGCGATCGCGGCCATCGTGCCGAAATAGTAGACGAAGCTGCCCTGGCCGAGGTTCATCAGCCAGCCGCCGGCAAAGACCATCGCGATCACCCCGATGCGCGCGACCGTCAGGTGGAAGCCGATCGCCGCCGCGCGGCAGCTCTGCGGATAGCCGACCGCCATGACCGCATAGAACCCGGCGATGTTCATGCTGACGAGGCCGCCGATCACCCCGACGAGCAGCGCCGCGGCCTGCCGCTCGCCCCAGGTCGGCGCCGGGGCGATGCGGTCGATCAGCACGCCGAGCGCGACGATCGACAGCAGCGTCAGGACGGCGCAACCGACGATCAGTGCGCGGCTGCCGAAAGTCCGCACCAGCCAGCCGGCGGCGATCGCCCCGACCATCGACAGGATGCCGAACCAGAAGATCGCGCTCGCCGCCTGCTCGGTGGTGAAGCCGGTGCCGGTCAGGAACACCGTGGCCCAGCTCGACAGGCCGTAGATCAGCGTGGTGCAGGCGGCGAAGCTGAGGCCGATGCCGAGGTTGAGCCGGGCGTTGCTCGCGTGGAACACGCCGATCTCGCGGGTGCCGGCGGCCTGCTCGACTTCGGTCACCGGTTCCGGCAGGAGCTCGATCGCGGGGTCGATGACCCGCGCGGCATTGCGCTGCGCTTCGGCGGTGCGCCCGCGCGCGAGCAGGTAGACCGGGCTCTCGCGCAGCACGAGGAACAGCACGGTGCCGAGCACGATCGAGCCGGTCCCGAAGACCTGGAAGATGCCGCGCCAGTCGGTCACGCCGAGCAGCGGCGGCACGACCGCCGCGGCGGTCGCCGTGCCGAGCGGGATGCCGATCGACAGCGTGGCGATGACGTAGGTCCGCACGCGCGCCGGGACCCAGTCGTTCACCAGCGCCAGCGCGTTGGGATAGCCGGCGCCGAAGCCGAGCCCGCCGAGCGCGCGGACCGCCGACATCGTCCAGACGTCGCTGGTGAAGGCGGCCGCGATCGTGCTCGCGCCGAAGATCAGCGAGGCGAGGTAGAGCGCCTTGAGCCGCCCCCAGCGGTCGCCGAGCCAGCCGCCGAGCGAGGAGCCGAACGCCATGCCGAACAGCGCCGCGGCGAGCGCCGGGCCGAACAATGCGCGGTCGATCGCCCACTCCTCGAGGATCAGCGGGGTGACGATCGGCAGCGACTGCAGGTCGATCCCCTCGATCACCAGCACCAGCAGCGCGGCGCCCATGACCAGCCACTGGAACGGCCGCAGCGGCTTGTCGGCGATCGCCGCGCTGAACGGGCTCTGCATCGAGGCGTCCTCCCGGTTCCGGCCGGTGCGTTGCCGGCGCGGTTTTCGGGGCAGTCTATTGGAAACGCCGGCGATGGCAAACGCGGCGTGTCAGCCCTCGTCCCAGCCCGAGCCCATGCCGTAGGGCACTTCGGTCATCAGCGCCTCGATGCGAGTGAAGAGGCCGCGCTCGATGCGGAAGGCCTCGGCGATCATCCAGCTGAACGGGCGGTCGATGCCCTGGCGCGGGGTGCCGTCGGCGAGGCGGTAGTCGCGCACGGTGCCGTCGTGGTCGAAGAAGGCGAAGGCGAACACCACCCCGCGCGGCTCGTCGATCACCGGGAAGCGGCGCTCGCGGATGCGGGTGACGAAGCGGAAGAAGCCGGTTTCGAACTGCTGCTTCGCGCCGAGCGCGCGGAACGCCTCAAGGTAAGGCGTCTCGCGCGGGCCGCCGGTGGGGGGGGGCACGTTGGTCGTGCGGAAGCCGTTCTCGATGCGGATGCAATCGTCGGCGAACGGGTAGTCGCCATGACCGTCGTTGCGCTCGAGCCCGGTGAAATAGGCGTCGGCGACGCGGCGCAGGTCCTCGCGCGACGCGCGCGGGCCGGGATCGTCGAACCACCGCGCATCGGGACCGCCGCTGGCGTCGAGCTGCGCCGGGCCGTCGCCGAACCCGCCCACGCCGCCGAACAGCGGCGGACGGGCGACGACCGCCTCGATCTCGCTGACTGCGTCACCCTGCGCCTTGACCCGCAGCGCGAGGACCGAACGCGTGCTTCCTTCGGTAACCGTGACGAACGCAGCGGCCTGACCGGTCGCTTCGTCGTGGAACGCGTGCCGGTAGGGGCCGATCGCATCGGCGGTCGCCCACAGACCTTCTCCGACCGGAAGTTCGACGCCGTTTTCGGTATACCGGGCGCCGGCAAGCGGGGTCGTCTGGCGCGAGGCCAGGGCGGCAAGCACGTCGTCGATCAAGTCAGATTCCTCCTGGAGTGAAATCCACGCCCGCCTCGGCGAGTGCGGCGCAGAGACTGTCGACGCAGCTCTTGAGCGCCGCAGGGTCGGTCGAGCGGACCACGAAGTTGGCGCCGACGCGGCCCTCGCGGAAGAACGGGTAGCTGCCGATCTGGCAGGACTCGTGCGCTGCCTCCACTTCGCGCAACAGGTCGGCGACCTCGCTTTCAGGCACCCAGCAGCCGACCGTCTCACTGATGAGCGGCGCACCGCCTTCGAGCGTGCCGGTCAGCGCGTCGAGCATCTGCGCGCAGATGTGCGGCACGCCGGCCAGCAGGTGGACGTTGCCGATCTTGATCCCCGGCGCGCCCGACATGCGGTTGGGAATGAGTTCGGCGCCTTCGGGAACGCGGGCCATCCTCAGACGCGCCTCGGTGAGTCCGCCGCGGGTGGCGTAGTACCCCTCGAGGATGCGCCTCGCCTCGGGATGGACCACGACCGGGAGGCCGAGAGCCCTGGCCACCGCATCGACCGTGATGTCGTCGTGCGTCGGGCCGATGCCGCCGGTGGTGAACAGGTAGTCGTGTGCCGTGCGCAGCGCGTTGACCGCCTCGGCAATGCGGTCCTCGTCGTCGGGCACGACGCGGACTTCGGCGAGGCGGATGCCCTGGACCTGGAGCCAGCTCGCGACCTGGGCGATGTTGCGGTCGTGCGTGCGGCCCGAGAGGATCTCGTCGCCGATCACGACGAGCGCCGCGGTCCAGATGCGCTCGCTCATGCCGCTTCCCCGGCGGGCGCGACGCGACACTCGAAGCGCAGCACGCCGTCGTCGACCGGGCGCCGGCGGAAATCGCGACAGTCGGCGAAGTAGTCCATGTTGAGCCGCCATGGCAGCTCGGGCGCGCTCCTGGGGATCAGCGGGCGGGCGCGCTGGAGATAGCCCGAGGAAAACAGCACGATGTCGTCCTCGACGAGGCCGTGGTCCTCGGGGAGGAACGGCGCGACCGTGTCCGCGCCCTTGCGCCCCATCTCGCGGAGCACGCGGCAGACGTAGTCGGCGGTGTTGTCGGCGCGCAGCGTCCAGCTCGCGTTGAGGTAGCCGAACACGACCGCGAGATTGGGCAGGTTCGAGAACATGCAGCTGCGGTAGAACCAATGCTGCGCGAAATCGACCGGCTCGCCATCGAGCGAGACGCCGATCTTGCCGCCGAGCGCGAGGCGCAGGCCAGTGGCGGTGACGACGATGTCGGCGGGCAGGTATTCGCCTGAGGTGAGCCGCACGCCGTCGGTCTCGAACCGGGCGATCTGCCCGGTGGCGACCGAGGCCCGCCTGGCGCGGACGGCTTCGAAGAAGTCGCCGTCGGGGACCAGGCACAACCGCTGCTCCCACGGGCCGTACGGAGGCAGGAAGTGCTCGGCGCGGTAGTGCTCGCCGAGCTCGCTGCGCAACTGGGCCGTCAGATAGGCCGCGGCCTTGTCGGGCTTCGCGCGCGCGCGGTCGAAGAACAGGTGGTGCAGGCGGATGTTCTTCTGCCGGGTGATCCAGTAGGCGAGCCGCGCCGGGAGCCAGCGGCGCAGGCGCTCGGCCCACTTGTCGTGGCTCGGCCCCGCGGCCATCCAGGTCGGCGTGCGCTGGAGCATGGTCACGTGCGCGGCCTTCTCGGCCATGGCCGGGACCAGCGTCACCGCGGTCGCGCCCGAGCCGATCACGACCACGCGCTTGCCCGCGTAGTCGAACCCCTCGGGCCAGAACTGCGGGTGGACGATCTGGCCGGCAAAGCGGCCGATCGCGGGCAGGTAGGCCTCGTGCGGCTCGTCGTAGTCGTAGTAGCCCGAGGCGAGGTAGAGGAAGCGCGCGAGGACTTCGCTGCGGCCTTCGCCGTCCTCGACCTCGACGTGCCACAGCGCCTCGCCGGAGCGCCAGTCGGCGGTGAGGACCTTGCAGCCGAAGCGGATGTGCGGCGCGATGCCGCGCTCGCGCACGACGCGCTCGAGGTAAGCGCGGATCGAGTCGCCATCGGCGATCGCCTTGTCGCCGTCCCACGGCTCGAAGCGGAAGCCGAGCGAGTGCATGTCGCTGTCGGAGCGGACGCCGGGGTAGCGGAACAGGTCCCATGTGCCGCCGACCCGCTGGCGCCGGTCGAGCATGGCGAAGCTCAGCGCCGGGCACAGCATCTTGAGGTGCGCGGCCATCGAGATGCCGGAAATCCCGGCACCGACGATCAGCACGTCGAGGGGTTTCCGCCCGGCCATACGCTGCAGATTGCCAGCCGCAGGGCGGGCTGTCACGCGTCTGCGTCCGGTCTCGGCGTGGTCCTCCGCGAGGGCCGGTTGTCTGTCAGGCGGCATCCGGCAAGAGGGGGCCTGTAATGGCCAGGCCCGCGAGAACCCTCCACCACCCGCTTCGCGGGCGGTTCCCCTCCCTGTGGCCGCTTCGCGGCCACAGGAGAATCTGCTGATGCGTCTCCGCCGCAGGCGGATGACGCGCTACTCGACGCTGGCGCCTTCGCCGGTGCCGTAGATGAGCGAGCGGTCGGGCGCGTCGTGGAACGGGTCGTCCGCCTCGCCGCTGCCATTGGCCCTGGCCGCCTGGACCGTGTTGTGCAGCAGGCAGGCGATGGTCATCGGGCCGACGCCGCCGGGGACCGGGGTGACCGCCTTCGCATGCTGGACCTCGTCGAACTTGACGTCACCGACGAGCTTTTCCTTGCCGTCCTCGCCGGTGATCCGGGTGATGCCGACGTCGATCACCACCGCGCCGGGCTTGACCCAGTCGCCCCTGACCAGCTCGGGCGCGCCGGCGGCGGCAACGATGATGTCGGCCTTTCGGGCGATCTCGGGCAGGTTCTCGGTGTAGATGTGAGTGACGGAGACCGTGCACTCGCGCTCGAGCAGCAGCATCGCGACCGGCTTGCCGACGATGTTCGACTTGCCGATCACCACCGCGTCGAGCCCGACGAAGTCGTCGATCACGGTGTCGAGCAGCATCATCACCCCGAGCGGGGTGCACGGGACGATGCCGCCGGTGCCGGTCGAGAGGCGGCCGACGTTGACCGGATGGAACCCGTCGACGTCCTTCTCGGGGCTGATCGCGCCGAGCACGGTGCGGGTATCGATGTGCTGCGGCAGCGGGACCTGGCAGAGAATGCCGTGGACCTGCGGGTCAGCGTTGAGCCGCGCGATCAGCGCCAGCAGCTCTTCCTGCGAGGTCTCGGTCGGCAGACGGTGCTCGAACGAGACGATGCCGACCTTCTCGCAGGCCTTGATCTTGCGGCGGACGTAGACCTCGCTCGCCGGGTCGTGGCCGACGAGGATCACCGCGAGGCCCGGGCGCGGCTTGCCCGCCGCGACCAGCGCGTCGACTTCGGCCTTGGTCTTTTCGTCGAGCTGGCGGGCGATCGCCTTGCCGTCGATGATCTGTGCCATCTTACGAGTGCTTCGCGTCGTACTGGTTGATCCATTCGGCCGAGGCGGTCAGCGCCCCGAACGGGTAGAAGTGCAGCCGCACGCGGCCGTGCTCGCGGTCGCTGAGCTTCCTGTCGAGCGATTCGACCAGCTTGTCGGGGCCGGCGCTGCCGATGAGATTGGTCAGCGAGATGCCGTACTTCTTCATCACGCTGGCCGAGGCGCCGACGCCGCAGCGCTTGGCGAAGCCGAGCAGGCGCTTGATGCCCGCCGGGCCGGGGACGCCGAGGCGCACGGGCACGTCGATCCCGCGACCGCGCATTTCACCGACCCACTCGACGATCGCGTCGTCGTCGAACGCGAACTGGGTCACCACCAGCGGGATCATCCCGCCGGCGCGGATCGCGGCGATCTTGCGCTCCATCCAGTCCCACAGCTCGGCCTTGGTGTTGTTCGGGTGGCCTTCGGGGTGGCCGCCGATGCCGACGATCTCGATCCCGTGCTTCTTCAGCAGCCCGGTCTCGATGATCTGCAGCGAGTCGGAATAGGGGCCGACCGGCTCGGGCGGGTCGCCGGCGATGATGAACACGCGCCGGACCCGGGCCTTGCTGGTGATCTCGCCGAGGTACCAGTCGAGCTGCTCTTCGGACTCGAGGCGGCGGGCGGAGAGGTGGACGATCGGCTCGAAGCCGAGCTCGCGCACGAGCACGGCTGCCTCGACGCGCTGCTCCATCTCCTCGCCGGGCAGGAAGGTGATCGCGACCTGGGTGTTCGGGCGGATCAGTGGCGCCGCCTCGCGCAGGCCGTCGAGTTCCTTCGCCGTCATCTCGAGCGAATAGCCGTCGACCATGTTGCGGCGCGGCTTTTCCCAGTCGGGGTGGATGGCGGCATACGACATCGGTTCGTCTCTCCTCTCGCTCGACCGGCGCCATAGGCGTTTCGCCGGCTGCGACAAAGCCTCTAGCGCGCGCGACGCTTTTCGGATAGACGAAAATTTCACACCTGCGAACAATATGCCTCGAGAGCGATGCTGCTATTCCTGCCCGGATTGATTTGCGACGCGCGCGCCTTTGCGCCGCAGCTCGCGGCTTTCCCGGATTCGCGCGCGATCGATGGTTACGGGACGGTTGATACGCTCGAGGGCATGGCTCGCGTCGTGCTCGAGCAGGCGCCCGAATCGTTCGACCTGTTCGGCCATTCGATGGGCGGCCGAGTCGCGCTCGAGGTGTTCCGGCTGGCGCCGAATCGGGTGCGGCGGCTGGCGCTGTCGAGCACCGGTGTGCATCCGCTCGGCGCGCAGGAGCCGGCCAGCCGCGCGGCGCTCAAGGCGATCGGGCACGAGCGCGGCTACGAGGCGCTGGTCGATACCTGGCTGCCGCCGATGGTCGCCGACGCCAACCGCGACACGCCGATCTATGCCGGGATGCGGCAGATGTGCCTCGACGCCGGCCAGGCCGTGTTCGACGCGCAGATCGCCGCGCTGCTCGCCCGGCCCGAGCAGGAGAGCCTGCTCGCCGAGATCCGCTGCCCGACGCTGGTGATGACTGGCGCGCTCGACACCTGGAGCCCGCCGGCGCAGCACGAGGCGATCGCCGGGCGGATTGCCGATTCGACGCTGGTCATCGTGGAGGGCGCGGGGCACATGCTGCCGCTCGAGGCGCCCGAAGCGGTCAACCAGGCCATTGCCGCCTGGCTCTCGAAGCCGGCGAACGACCCCATTCCCGACCGTCAACCCGCCTTAGGAGAGGCAAATCGATGACTGAACAGACCCTGCAGCAGAAGCTGGACGCGCAAGCCGACCTGGTCGACTTCCTGCGCAATCAGCAGGTCGGCCCGAACGTCTATCCGGGCGTTCCGGCCGAATACTCGAACTGGCGCAACGAACAGCGCGCCTGGGCCAAGACCGCGGTGCTCTTCAACCAGAGCTACCACATGGTCGAGCTCTACGTGCGCGGCCCCGACGCCTTCGCGCTGCTCGAGTATACCGCGATCAACAGCTTCAAGAACTTCACGGTCAACAAGGCCAAGCAGTACGTGCCGGTGACCCCGGACGGCTACGTGATCGGCGACGTGATCCTGTTCTACCTTGCCGAGAACGAGTTCAGCCTGGTCGGCCGCGCACCGGCGATCGAGTGGGTCGAGTTCCACGCGCAGTACACCAAGCCCGGCGGCGGCAAGTGGGACGTCACGGTCGAGCGTGACGAGCGCACCGCGCTGCGCACCGACGGCAAGCGCAAGAACTACCGCTTCCAGCTCCAGGGGCCGAACGCGATGAAGGTCCTCGAGAAGGCGATGGGCAAGGCTCCGCCCGAGCTCAAGTTCTTCAACATGGCGCACATCGACATTGCCGGCAAGGACGTGATCGCGTTGCGCCACGGCATGGCCGGGCAGCCGGGCTACGAGCTGTTCGGACCGTGGGAAGACTACCAGGCGGTCCACTCGACGCTGGTCGAGGCGGGCAAGGACTTCGGCCTCGAGCTCGTCGGCGGCCGCGCCTACTCGTCGAACACGCTGGAATCGGGCTGGCTGCCGAGCCCGCTGCCCGCGTTCTACACCGGCGACAGCCAGATGATGAAGGACTTCCGTGCCTGGGCTTCGGGCAAGTCGTATGCCGGCATGTGCTCGATCGGCGGGTCGTACGTCCCCGACAGCATCGAGGGCTACTACCTGACCCCGTGGGACATCGGCTACGGACACATCGTCAAGTTCGACCACGAGTTCATCGGCCGTGAGGCGCTCGAGCGGATGGCGAACGAAAAGCACAAGCAGAAGGTCACGCTGGCGCTCGACCCGCAGGACGTTCAGCGCGTGATGAGCTCGCTGTTCACCAAGGGCGAGCGCGCCAAGTACTTCGAGTTCCCGAGCGCGGTCTACGCGATGCACCCGTTCGACGAGGTCAAGTGCGACGGCAAGGTGATCGGCGTGTCGACCTGGATCGGCTACTCGTCGAACGAGGGTGCGATGCTCAGCCTGGCGATGATCGATCCCGACTACGTCGAGTTCGGCAAGGAAGTGACGCTGGTGTGGGGCGAGCCCAACGGCGGCACGAAGAAGCCGACCGTCGAGCCGCACGTGCAGACCGAGATCAAGGCGATCGTCTCGCCGGTCCCGTACTCGGAGGTCGCCCGCAACAACTACGCAGACTCGTGGCGCCAGACCGGCGTCGGCGTGAATACGCTGGTCGACGCGTAAGCGTTTCGCGACCGGAAAACGGGAGGGGCGGCCGCCGCGAGGAGGCCGCCCCTCTTTTCGTTCCGGCAACAACCGTGTTCCTTGTCCGGCGCTTGCGCGTTACGGTCGGGTCGTGATGAAGCGACTGATCCTGGCCCTTGCGCTGGTGCTGCCTTTTCCGGCCGGCGCGCAATCCGCGGGCGACGCGGCGCCGGTCGCCCGCCCGGCGACCTTTGCCGCCGAGATGCTGGCGGGTTCATGGGCGCTGCGGATCGAGGGAACAGTGGTGTTCCGGTTCGATCTCGAAAAGTCCGGCGACGGCTGGACCGGCAGCTGGATCAAGCCGCGCGCGTTCGCGACCGACGGGGCGATGTTCCGCGACATCGTCGGCCCGCCGGTCGAGCAGACCGCGCTGCGCGGGCGCGCGCTCGGCGACTGGGCCGAACTGACGTTCGGCGATGCCCGGCCCGGAGCCGTGCCCGACGTGTTCCGTTTCCGGCTTGTCGGACCCGACCGTGCCGAAGTGATCTACGCGGAGACCGGGCTCGCGCCGTTCGAGCTCGAGCGGGTCGAAGCCGACACGCTGCCGGGTCCCTGGACGCCGGGGAGCGTCTACCGGCGCGAAGGCGTCAGCCCCGGGCCGCTGGTGACCTTCTCGCTGCCGCAGTCGGTCGTCACGCCGCGCCGCGAACCGGCCGAGCCCCCACCGCAGGAACGGCCCGCGATGATCGGCCGCTAGGCGCTTTCGAGCAGCCCCGTCGTCCGCTCGAGCAGGTCGATCGCGCGGCCCTTCACCGCCTCGTCGAACCGGGCCTTGGGGATCGCGACCGAGAACGCGCCGATCGGCTCGCCGGCGATCGTCGCCAGCCGGCCGATGCCGGCGATGCCGAGGCTGAATTCCTCGTCGGTGAAGGCGTAGCCGTCGGCGCGGACCTGGGCGATTTCCTTGCGCAGGGCCTTCTCGGAGATGACCGTCGAGGGCGTGAAGCGCAGCCGCTCGGTTTCGGCGAAGTAGCGGTCGAGTTCGCTCTCGGGCAGCGCGGCGAGCATCGCCTTGCCCGAGGCGAGCGCGTGCATCGGCAGGCGGTTGCCCGTCGGCACTGCGTAGCGCAGCGCCTGCTCGCTCGATTCGGTGACCAGTGCCTCGACGTCCCACTCGTGGCGGACGAAGAAGCTGGCGGTCTCGTTGAGCTGGACGCGCAGCGTGCGCACCAGCGGCGCGGTGCGCTCGGCGAGGGTGAACGCCCCGTCGCGCGCCTGCAGGCGCTGGAGGCCGGGCCCGGCCGAGTAGCGGCGCCCTTCGCGGACCAGGTAGCCGCGGTCGACCAGCGTGCCGAGCAGGTACGACAGGCTCGATACCGGGATGCCGAGCGCGAGGGCGATTTCCTGCGCGACCATCGGCCGGTCGTGCGCGACGACGTACTCGATGATGTCGAGCGTGCGGGTCGCCGACTTGACCTGGCTCGATTGGGCCCCGTCCGCCATCAGCCGATCCTCCTGTCCGCGATATCCGCCCCCTCGCGCAGCGCGGCGAGCTTCTTCCACGCCACCGCCGGGTCGATCTTGCCATAGCCGGCAAAGGTGCCGAAGCCACAATCGGTGCTGGCGATCACGCGGTCCTTGCCGACGAAAGCGGCAAAGCGCTCGATCCGCTGGGCGATGAGCTCGGGAGTCTCGATGTAGTTCGAGCAGGTGTCGACGAGGCCGGGGGCGAGCACCTTGCCGGCCGTGTCGGCCGCCTTCCAGACGATCCACTCGTGCTCGTGGCGCGGATTGGCGGCCTCGAACAGGATCGTTGCCGGGCGCGCACGGAGCACGATGTCGATGATCCTTTCGAGCGGGATGTCGAAGTCGTGCGGGCCTTCGTAGTTGCCCCAGCACACGTGCATCCGCATCGCCTCGGGGGCTATGTTCGCGGTGGCGGCGTTGAGCGCATCGACGTTGGCTGCGATCGTCTTCAGAAATTCGGCCTCGCTCAGATCCTGGTAGCCTGTGTGGCGGCTCATCGCGAGATCCGGGCAGTCGAGCTGGAGCTGGAACCCGGCGGCGGCGATCGCCTCGTACTCGGGCCGCATCGCCTCGACGAGATCGGCAAGGTAGGCTTCGTGGCTCGGGTAGAACCGGTTCGGCTGGAACGCCGTGATCAAGCCCGGGCTGGCCGCGTTCATGAAGGCGGCGACGCCTTTCCCATGCCGCTCGAGCGCGGTGCGGAAGCGGCGGATGTCGTCGTGGAGCGGCTGCAGGTTGACCAGCTCGACCCTGGCGATGGCCGAAGCGCGGGTGAACTCCTGCGAGCCCATGATGTGACTGAGCTTCTTCGCCAGCTCGGGTACCTGGGCGAGGTCGAGCGCCGGCTTGCGCGGGCTGTGCCCGCCGAAGCCCGACAGGCGCTCGACCACGTAGGTCGAGTAGCCGACCTTGCCGAGCTCGCCGTCGCTGACCACGCTGACGCCGGCCTCGACCTGCCTGCGCACGGCCTCGTCGACCGCGGCCTGAACCAGGCGGTCGAATTCCCCGGCGTCGTAGGGCTCGCCCTTGTCGCGGGCGAGCAGGAGCGGCACCAGCTCGGGGCCGCGCGGGAGACTGCCGACATGCGTGGTCCGGATCATGTCCAGCGTTATTTCAGATATGCGAAATTACCGCAAGTGCGAAAAACTGCTGGATCAGGGGGCCGGCTCCCCTGCGCAGTTTCGCGGCGGGCTAGCCGACCAGCGCGCAGCCGACGCTGGCGATCTTACCATCCCTCAGATGGTAGTGAATGTACTGCCGCATCTCCTGCACCGCGCCTCTGGCGATCGGAAAGAACTGCTGCATGCCGCGCGCGTCGAGTGCTTCGCGAGTGAGGTCGACGAAAGCCTCGATGCGCACCAGCGCCTCGACCGCAGCGAGGTCCTCGCTCGAGGCAAACCGCTCGACGGTGACCGTCTCGTTCACGTGGGCGTGGAGGAAGGTATAGAAGTCGCGCAGCTGCTCGCGGGTGGTGATCTCGATGCCGAAGAAGGCCATGCGCGGGTTCGCGGCATAGAAATCGAACACCGCGTCGTAGTCGCGCGCGTTGAACGCGGCGACGTAGCGGTCGTAGTCCTCGCGGGTCATTCGCCTGCGGCTCCCTCGCCCGTTCCTTCCCATCCGGTCGGGGAGTTCAGCGGCGCCTGGAAGCCCATCGCTTCGATCTCGTGGACCTTCCCGTCGGCACCGACCTTGAAGATGTGCGCGGCCGGGAGATCAAACGGCTCGAACGGAAACCGGCTCTTGTCGTAAAGGATTTTCGAGCCGTCGAGCGCGGTGACCTCGTAGGGCTCGAAGTCCATCGGGTGGCGGAAGTGGCTGAGGCCCATGACGAGGCCGGTCACCGGGTCGGCTGCGAAGACCCGCCGGTTGTCGATCGAGGTGATGTAGGCCATCGCATTGCTGTCGAGCTGGCCCTTGCAGTCGCGCGCGATCGGCGCGGTGTTGTTGTTGGGGCCCGGGCCGACGCGCGGTCCGGGGCCGGCGGTGACCATGCCGTTCTCGTGCCGCTCGCAGTCCTCGGCGAAGGGCATCAGGCTGCCATCGTTGTCGTCGAGCGCCGGGTAGTAGGTCGCGCCGATCGCGATCAGCTCGTCGCTCGTCTTGCGGCTGGTTTCCGGCACTTCGGCCAGCAGGCCGGGACGGACGGTCTGGAGGTTGGCCATCTGCGATTCGCCGAGCGGGGTCGAGGTGTCGATCGCCGCGTAGAGGTGCTCGGCTTCGACGATGCTGCCGCGGGGATCGAGCTTGAGCCGGACCGCGACGATCGTCGGCTTGCCGTCGCGCTCGACCATGCCGAGCCAGCCCGCGGTCTGGCGCTGTTCGTCGGGGACGACGATGCTGAAGTCGGTACCCTTTCCGGTGACGTCGGCCCACAGGCCCTCGCCGGGGCGGATGCGCTGCAGGTTCTCGACGATCACGACCTCGTCGGAGAACGGAATGCCCTCGACCGACTTGCCCTCGATCCCCGCGACGTACTTGTCGGTCAGCTCGATCAGGCAGGCGCGATCGCACGCCGGGCCCTGCTCGCTGGCAGCGCTGCACGCTGCCAGCGCGACCGACAGCAGCCCAACCGCCAGCTTCCGCATCGTCCTCTCCCTTGTCCCGAGCGAGTCCCGGCTCGCCTTGCCAGCCATCCTAACGACCGTTAGCAACACGGCAAGCCTTGGGCGCGCCCGGACGGGCGAAGACGAAGAGCGGGCGGGGTGGACGGGTGACTGAAAGTTTCGATTACATCGTCGTCGGCGCCGGCAGCTCCGGCTGCGTGGTTGCCGCGCGGCTGAGCGAGGATCCGGCGAACCGGGTGCTGATGCTCGAGGCCGGCGGGCCGGACAACCACCTTTACCTCAAGATGCCGCTCGCCTTCCTCAAGGCGATGCCCGATCCCCGGTTCAACTGGCCCTACTGGACCGAGCCAGAACCGCATCTCGACGGGCGGCGCATGCCGCTGCCGCGCGGCAAGGTGATCGGCGGATCGGGCTCGATCAACGGCATGTTCGCGATGCGCGGGCACCCGCTCGACTACGACCAGTGGGCGCAGATGGGCGCGAGTGGCTGGTCCTATGCCGACGTGCTGCCGTACTTCCGCAAGCTCGAGGACTCGTGGCGCGGCGAGAGCCCCTATCACGGCACCGGCGGCCCGGTGAAGGTGCGGCCGATCGATTCGCCCTACCTGCTCCACGAGGAGATGATGGCGACCGCCGAGGCGGCCGGCTTCGCGACCACCGACGACCTCGCCGGTGAGCGCCCCGAAGGCTTCGCCCGTGGCGAGCAGACCGTCGACGGCCGCGGCCGACGGGTCAGCGCGGCAACCGCCTACCTGAAGCCGGCGATGGGCCGGCAGAACCTCGACGTGCGCTCGGGCGTGCTGGTCCGCCGGCTGGTATTCGAGGGCAAGCGCTGCGTCGGCGTCGAGGTGGATCACGGCGGCGAGCCGAAGGTGATCCGCGCGCGGCGCGAGGTGATCGTCTCGGGCGGCGCCTACAATTCGCCGCACCTCCTGCTGCTCAGCGGCATCGGCCCGGCCGGGCATCTCAAGGACCACGGCATCCCGGTCGTTCACGACAGTCCCGGCGTCGGCCGCAACCTGCAGGAGCATCCGTGCGCCAGCCTCGAGTTCTGGGCCAAAGACAAGGTCACCTTCCTCAACCAGCTGCGCTGGGACCGGATCGCGCTCAATTCGCTGCGCTGGCTGCTGACGGGCCGCGGGACGATGGCGACGCAGGTCAACTCGTGCAATATCGTCGTGCGCACCGCGCCGCATCTCGACCGGCCCGACCTGCAGGTCATGGTCAACCCGATCCGCTTCGACGCGGCGCCGTGGGGACCGTTGCTGCGCAAGGAGCAGGAGCACGTGTTCTGGGCCGGCGTGGTCCAGCTCCATCCAGAGAGTCGCGGCTGGGTCGAGCTCAGGAGCGCAGACCCACGCGAGGTCGCCGCGGTCACGCTCAACGTGCTCGCCGAGGAGGCCGACCGCGAGCAGATGCGCCGCGCGTTCCGCACCACCCGGGCGATCTACAATACCCGGCCGATGGCCGACCTGATCGCCGGCGAGAAGACCCCGGGGGTCGAGATCGACGATGACGACGAGCTCGACGCGTTCATCCGCGCGACCTGCTATGTCGCGCAGCACCCGACGAGCACTTGCGCGATGGGCATGGGCGAACGCTCGGTGGTCGATCCCGAGCTGCGCGTGATCGGCGTGGAAGGGCTGCGCGTGGCCGATGCCTCGGTGATGCCGACCGTGCCGGGCGGGAATACCAACCTCACGTGCATCATGATCGGCGAGAAGGCGGCTGACCTGATCCGCGGGCGGTCCTTGCCGCGGGCGGAGCTCGGGGAGGGACAGTCCC
>CALCBC010000045.1 GCA_937898525.1 uncultured Sphingomonadales bacterium | reverse complement strand
AAGCCTGACGAGCAATATCAGATCATCGAGGATTGCAGCTGGGGCCCGCGCATCGAGCTGTTCAGCCGCGGCAAGCGCAAGGGCTGGGAGGTCTGGGGCAATCAGGCAGATGACAGCTACAAGCCGACGTGGGATACTTACAGCTACAATAGTGCGGTGGCCCTTCCGGCGGAATAATCAGTCCTCCGCGTCCTCGTCTTCGTCGACGACCTCCATCTCGGTGATAGTTTCTGGCGTTGGCGGACCGTCATCGACATAAATCGCCGGGGTAATCGCAAACGTCAGTACGGGGCAGCCGCCGCCTCCGCCGCCGTCCAGACGGGGCCAGAGCTTCTCGTGATGGGTGGTGGAGTTACCATACGACGAACCCTTTCCCAGGCTCTTGAATATGGCTTGGAGCTCGCTGGCACGCGTAACAATCACGCCTACATCGATGGCGCCTAGGTCGAACAGCAGCCGGAAGTTGTTGAGGTCCCTGTCGAAGAACGGATCCTTATTGTTCCATTCCAACTCGAGAGCCACCCGGCCCTTGAAGCAGTCTACCTTGTGCGTCGGGCTTTCACGCGTCTCGTCGTCGATGGTGATCGCCGTATGAAACTTCTTCTCCTGCCAGCCCATCGCGTAAAAGCGGCTGTCAATTCCCCTTGAGATCGGAGAGCGGTTCTTTCCCGCCGCCTGCACATGCGATCGGCGAAGCCGAAAGTCGCGTAGCACCTGAATGATCTCGTCCCATTCATTGGGGCAGGCCGTGGCAAGAACGCCCGCGGCATTGCGCCACTCTTTGACGTGATACATGTTCCGTAGGTCGTCGGGAACGAGATGAACAGTCGGCATTGGAGTAAACTACTGCCGATCAAGCTGCTGTCAAAAGGCCGCGAGGATCGGCTCCGAGATTCTCCGCATTCCTTCGCTGAATCTTCCCCTCACACCCACCAGCTCCGCGCATCCCTCATCGGCACGCGCTGCTGCGCGTTGACGATCACCAGCGCGCAGCGGACCAGCAGCAGCACCGTCAGCGCGAGCAGCCCGCCGCCGCAGACGACGAACCCGACCGCCTGCACCGCGTCGGGCATGGTCCCATAGGGCGTTTCGAAGGCCGCGATCGCGGCCAGCGTCGCCGCGGCGAACAGCGCGTAGCCGCCGAGGCCCATCCAGAACGTGCGGATCAGGTAGGTGAACTGGCTTCGCTGCCACTCGGGCACCGGCTGCCGCCGCCAGACGTAGGCCAACACCACACCCATCGGCGCCGAGACCGCGGTGAAGTACGTCGCCAGGTACAGCAGGCTGACCAGTGTCGGCCCGTTGACCTGCAACGCGCCCGTCGATGCCTCCGGCTGTTCGCTCATCCCCCGTTCTCCCTCGCGGCGAACCTAGGCGCAATGAGGAACCAGGGGAACCCGCAAGCTCTCTTCGCGCCTTCGCGCCTTCGCGCGGAAAAACTCGCTCCCGCGACAACACCCGGCTAGCCGCCCCCTCCGCGCCGCGCTAAAAGCTCCGCGAATACAGGGGGTCGCACTCATGAACATCGCTCGCCGTTTCGCCGCGAGGCCGCTCGCGCTCGTCTCGCTCGCGCTGGCCGCGCCGCTCGCCGCCGCGCCGCTTTCGCCCGATGCCGGGGATTTCGCCGGCGAGGGCACGCTCGACGACGGCGAGGCGCAGGGCACCTGGCAGGCCGGCGGCACGCTCGCCGACGGCGAGATCTCGGGCACGCTCACAGTCGAATTCGGCGGCAAGGCGATGGCGGTGACGATGCGCCCCGGCCCGGCGTTCATGGAAAACGGCCGCTGCATTCTCAAGGGCGAGGAAGGCCGCAACCGCTTCGAGCTCAGCGGCGAGTGCGACAGCGAGCGTTTCGGGCCCGGCTACATGAGCGGCTACTTCGACGGCGGGCCGAGCGTCTCGGGCCGCTTCGCCGGCACGCTGCGCTGGGGCGCCGCGGCGGCGGCGGCGCCCGCCGCGGGCACGCTGCCGACCGCGCGGCTGCTGTGCGGCTACCGCGAACGGATCGGCGGGATCGCCGCCGGCGACATCGCGACCTACGAGAACCGGCCGAGCCTGATGGGCTTCCTCGAGCTGTCGCCCGGCGGCACCTACCGCACGCAGCAGGGCGGCGGCCGCTTCACCCGCGAGGGCAACGCGGTGCGCCTGGCCGACGGTCCCTGGGCCGGCGCGCTCGGCCGGCTCGAGCCCGACAACGCGGGCGAGCCCGCGGTCTACTTCGAGCGCGACGACAACCGCCGCGCCGACGGCACCCCGATCGTCGATCCCTACCGCACGTTCTGCGTGAAGCAGCGCTAGCCCGTTCCCCGCCGGCTCGCGCCGCGGTGCTGCGGCGCGGGAAATCCGCCGGGGCCATGCCGGACCTCCGGCCGCGCGCTCGCTCCGTTCAGTCCCGGCCGGAGGGGCTGAACCTGAAATTGAGGCTCTCGACCCACTGCTCGTCGAGGCTGTCGTTGATCGCCGCCTGCTCGGCGTTGAACGCATCGACCGTGTCGAGCGTCGGGGCGCGCAACCGGGCGACTTCGACCCGGCGGGCGAGCGCATGGAACGCGCGGTACCGGCGGTACGAGAAGTTGCCCTTCTCGTTCAGGCGCAGCTGCACGGCGACCGTCGCGCACAGGGCCGGCAGCAGCGCGACGGTGCCGACCCACTGGCGCGGGACCTCCTCGCTCCACAGGGCCATCACGCCTGCGGCGATGCTGCCGGCGACCGAGAGGATCATCAGCGCGTAGCTGACGAAGTAGTAGCGCCGGCCGCGCGCCCTCGCGTGCCGCGCGCTTTCGTCGCATCGCTCGACCATCTGCGCGAGCATTCTTCCGGCATCGTCGTCAGCCATCGCGCCGTCTCCCCACTGCCGGCAGTCTGCGCGCCGCGCGAGCAATGATCAATGCGACGGCAGCGCCGCCGCGCCGATCCCGGTTACCCTGGCGGGCCACTCGACGGGTCCGCGCTCACGGCCTTGCTCGTTCCCTCACTTTTCCCCGCAGGCCCCGCTCATCCGGTCCATCATCGCGGCGTATTCCTCGATCGGCGGCAGCTCCATCCCGGCGCGCAGCTCGGCCAGCCGCTCCTCCTCCTCGAGCGGCCGCAGCGGCCGCACGTCGCCCTCGCACGCGCCCCACTGCGTGCCGTAGCGCTGCTTGCCCGTGAGCTTGAGCATGACCCGGTCGTAAAGGTAGGCATAGTTCGGCTTCGACACCTCGCCCTCGGCCACCAGCGGCTCCATCAGCCGCAGCACGCGGGCCTGGAACACCGGGTCGGCGTCGGCGTGCTGGGTCAGCAGCCAGGCCGCGCTCGCGCCCTTCTCGCCGACTTCGGAGATCGTCGGCCAGCCGTTCTCGGCCACGCGCGCCTTGAGCCATTCGGTGTTGGCGTGGTCGCTCCGGGCCGCCGCCAGCCACAGCAGCGTGCGCAGCGCCATCTGCCCGTCGGGCGACAGCTCGGGCACGTCGGCCAGCGGCTCGCGGCCCCAGTTCACCGCCAGCCGCAGCATCTGCTCGCCGATCGTCCGCGCCGTCAGCGCCTCGCCGTACGTGGCGGCATTCCCCATCGCCCGTTGCTCGGCCAGCCGGGCCGCTGCGACGTAGGTCTGCGCGATCGGCCGCGCCTCGCGCAGCGCGGCCTCGAAATCGGCGAACGGACGCGTGAAATCGAATTGCGGCGGCATCGCCGGGCAATGGGTCAGCGCGAAAAAGCCCTCCTCGAGGTCGGGCGCGTCGATGCCCATCGCCGCCAGCTCCGCCACAGCCGCATCGCGCGCCGCGCGGCGGCACCCGGCGGCCCACTCGGTCGCCGCCCGGAATGTCGCGCTCTCCTCGGCCGAAGCCCCGGCAAACAGCCCGCGCGCCCAGCCGTAGTTGCCCGGCTCGAACCGCCCCTCGACGACATAGCCCGCGAGCTCGGCAGGCGGCGGCGGGTCGTCCGCCGCACAAAGCATCGCCGCGGCAAGCGCGGCCACGGCCATCCGGACAATCCGCATCGGCTCCTCCCCCTCGAAGAGCCCCCATCGTGCGCGCCCCGACCCGCGCTGGCAAGCATTGTGGGAGTCAATGGGGCAGGAGAGTCGGCTCCTCAGCAGCGGAAGGCGCGGAGATTTCGCTGTCCTACATGTTCATTTTATGTTCCACACTTTCGGATGGAACGACTCCGCGCCACGTCCCCGCATGTCAGCCGCCGCATGGGTACACCCGCCCCTTTCGCGCGGAATCCGTGCCCTGTGCCCTTTTCGGGTCCAAGGTCTTGAAACGGCGGCTTTTCACGCGCCGCCGGCGATGGGCACAGGCTGTGCCTTGTGAGCCCTTTTCGCGGCGCTTCGGGCACCCCTCACCGCCCCACGAACAGGAACCCCGCCGCCGCCAGGATGCACGCGAACGCCGCGACGTGGCGCCAGCTCAGCGCTTCGCCGAGCACGAACACCATGAACAGCCCGAACACGGTCAGCGCGATTGCTTCCTGGGCGATCTTGAGCTGCCCGGGGGTCCAGCCGCTGGCATAGCCGATGCGGTTGGCCGGCACCGCCAGCATGTACTCGATCCCGGCGAGCAGCCACGAGATCAGGATCACCCAGCCGAGCGGGCGCGCGCTAGCGACCTCGGGACCGCCCTTGAGGTGCCAGTACCACGCCACCGTCATGAACACGTTCGACAGGGTCAGCAGCACGAGCGTCGGCATGCGCGCGCTTTTCGCGCGCTGCCGTTCGCCGCGCCAGCAGGCGGCGCGACATTTCCACTTCGGCGATGCGGGGCCGCGCATGCGAAAGGGCGGCGGCATCGCTGCCGCCGCCCTCGTTTGCGCGGACCTGGGGACTGTGCGCTGTTATCTGCGCGGTCCGCAGCTGGTGGACTCAGAGCCCGCCGTTCGGGTCGGTGTCGGCTTCGGCTTCCGCCTCGGCTCCAATCGCCGCGTCGCCGGACGGGGTCTGCGTGGTCACGCCGGCCTCGGCTCCGCCAGCCGCCTCGGTATCGGCCGTGTCCTCGGTCTCGTCGGTCGTCTCGTCGGTCGTGTCGCGAGCCGCGTCGGTGACGTCGGTCACGGTGTCGCCAGCGCTGTCGGTGGTGGTCGGCGTACCGGTGGTGTCGCCGACACCGCCCACGCCGGCCCCGGCAGAGCCGGTAACCGAACCCGGGGCGCCGGTGGTCGTGCCGGTGACGTCCCCGGACACCTGCGCCTGCGCGGCGGCGGGGATCAGCAGCGCCACGGCTGCGGCGGAAATCAGATACTTGTGCATTTGCAACCCTCCTCTTGGGATTCGTCGATGCCCCGACGATCTATGCATCGCGGGCCGCGCTGTGCCCGGAAACGCGGCTGGTTGCGCCTCTTGCAAGACAAGGCGTGAGTTGCGGCGCGGTGTTTATGTGAGGTTCAGGTTCGCACGGCCCCGAAACGCCTTGCGGCTTGGCGAATGCGGGCGGCCGTGCGAGGTTGCCCGCATGACTCGGCCCCGCCCGCTCGCGATCCTCGCCGCGGCTTTCGCCGCCCCGCTCGCGCTGGCGGCGCCCGCGCAGGCCTGTACCGTCGAAGCCGGCTACCGCGCGCCGACCAACCTCGAGCTCGCCGCCCATGCCGACGCGATCGTGCTCGGCCAGGTCACCGGCGGCTCGGGCGTCGTCCTGCCCGAGAGCACGATCTCCGTGCGCCCGCTCGCCGCGATCAAGGGCCTGCTGCCCGGGCAGGACTTCAAGCTCGCGGGCATGAGCGTCGCCGCCGACGTTCCGCCGAGCGACCCGCAGGAGCTCGAGGCGCCGCATCCCGACGCGCTTGCCGGCGCCTGCATCCGCCGCCGCTTCGCGCCCGGGGCGACCGTGCTGTTCTTCCTCGACCGCGCCGACGGGCAGTGGGTCCCGGCGGGCGGGCCGTTCAGCCGCTGGGCCGAGGATGTCGAGGGGCTCGAATCGCCGTGGGTCCAGCTGACCGCGTTCTACGTCCGCGTCGCCGGGCTCGAGCCCGACCGGCGCGTCGCGCTGATCGAAGCCGAGCGCGACGCGTTCCAGGCGCGCGAGGGCGAGCCGCTGGCGATGGCCTTCGCCGCCGACCTCGAGCGCTCGCTGTCGGTGCCGCTGGCGCCGCCACCCCCGGCGCCGGTTCAACCCGACTACGGCTTCCGCGATCCCGGCGACGTCTCGGCGGTCCAGCGCGCGCTCGACGCGATGCGCGCCGATCGCGAGGACCGCTGATCTCCCTGCGGGAACTACGTATGGCCGCGGCGCGTCGTTCGGTCGCAATTCCCGGGTGAAGGAGACCAGACCATGCGATCGAAGACCCTTTCCCTCGCTCTCCCGCTCTCGGCGGCCCTTGCCCTCGCCGCCTGCGGCGGCAACGACGAAGCCGAGAAGACTTACGAGGCCGGCGCGACCGACGTCGGCGGCGGCGAGCTGATCGTGACCGATCCCTCGGAAACCGGCATCCCCGTCGACCTGCCCGAGACGCCGATGACCCCGGTCCCGCCCGAAGGGTCCGAGACGCCGTCCGAAACTCCGAGCCCGACGGCCACTCCCGCCGAGTGATGCGCGCGGCGGCCGCGGCCCTCGCGCTCGCGCTGGGCTGCGCCGCCTTGCCTGCGGCGGCCTGCAGCCCGCCGCCGGGCTACCGCATGCCGTCGAACCTCGAGCTCGCCGCCGCGGCCGACGCGATCCTGCTCGGCAAGGTCGTCGCCGGCGCGCTCGACCCGGGCGGCGACCCGTTCGAAAGCACGGTCACGATCCGCCCGCTCGAAGCGCTCAAGGGCTCGCTGCCCGCAGGTGACGTCGTGCTCAAGGGCATGATGCTGAGCCGCGACGCCGGGCCGGAGTTTGCCATGCTCAGCAACCCGACCGAGTTCGCCCGCGCCCACCCGGTCAGCTACCTCGGCGGCTGCATCCGCTACGTGTTCCCGCTCGGCACCACCGCACTGTTCTTCCTCGAGCGGCGCGACGGTGAGTGGGTCCCGGCCGACGGCGTGTTCGTCCGCTGGGCCGAGGACGTGACCGGTCCCGACGCGCCGTGGGTCGAGCTGGTCCGGCTCTACCTCGCCGCGCTCGACCGCCCCGAAGGCGAGCGGGCCGCCTGGCTCGAGGCGCGCCGCGAGGCGCTGCGCGGGCGGGCGGACGATCCGGTCGCCCAGCTGATGGCCGCCGACATCGGCCGCCAGCTCGGCGAAACCCCGGCGCGCGACGTCCACGTGGTGCTCGACGATGCCGATCCCGCGGCCGCCGAGGCCGCGATCGCCGCCGAGATTCGCCGGCTGCGGCAGGCCGCCATCGAGGCCGGCAACTGACCGCGCCGGGAACCCGGCCCGCGCCCTCGCGCGTTGTCAGGGCATGCCCTCGACCGTCATCCGCCGTTTCGCCTACGCGCCCGAGACCCGCTCGCTCGAGGTCGAGTTCGTCAGCGGGCGCCGCTACCGCTATCGCGGCGTGCCCCCGGAAGTAGCCGCAAGGTTTCGCGGTGCCTTCTCCAAGGGCCGCTTCTTCAACGCCCACGTCCGCGACGCCTTCCCGTGCGAGGAGCTGACGTTCGACGATCCCGACTGGGCGCTCGCCTACTGACCCGAGAGGAGACTCGCATGCGAACCCAGGACGAAGTCGCCGCCATGGCCTGCCCGGTCTGCCGCGTGCCGCTGGCGATGAGCGACCGCCAGGGGATCGAGATCGACTATTGCCCGCAATGCCGCGGCGTCTGGCTCGACCGCGGCGAGCTCGACAAGATCGTCGAGCGCAGCGTGCCGCAGGCCCTTGCCGACGGCGGCGGCGGGCCGCGCCCCTCCGAGCCGCTCCATCCGGCGGGCGGCCCCGGTCCCTGGTCGCCCGGCGGGCTGACCCACGGCGGCTACGGCCACGGCCACGGCGGCAAGCCCGGCAGGAAGCGCAAGTCGTGGCTCGAGGAAATCTTCGACTAGGGCTCTTCCGGGGGATCGACGATCCCCAGCGCGCGGGCGCAGCCGTAGCTGTCGAACATCTCGAGGAAGTGCACCGCGAGCCCGCCGCGCACGGTCCACACGTCCACCTTCGGCCCGTCGACCACGCGCAGGGTCTTGCGGTTGCGCCACGCGGCACGGCCGATCCACGCGATCCGGTCGCCGCGCGCGATGAACGCCTCGGTGCTCGCCTCCAGCATCTCCCACTGCTCGGCGATCGCGGCGAAATAGGCGATCGCGGCGGGCTTGCCGATGAACGGCCCGCGCATGTCGTCCTCGAACGAGGCCTCGAGGATCGAGTGCAGCTCGATGTCGTCGGAATAGAGGGCGAAGAAGCGATCGGGCGAGCGACCGCGCGTCTGGTGCCACGCCTCGTAGGCCGCGACGAGTCGCGGCTCGAACTCTTCCATGCGGCCCGCTTTCTGTTGCTCGAGGATGCCCCGTGCGCCTGAGTAACACGGAATCCGCACCCGCGCGAGCATGCTTGCGCGACCCTATGCACGGCCCCGACAAGCCGCTAAGGCGCCGCTCCATGACCGCGTCGCAGGACAGCAGCGAAACCGGGCAGATGCTCGCCAAGGCGGAAACGCTGATCGAGGCGCTGCCCTATTTCCAGCGCTACGCCGGGCGCAGCTTCGTGGTGAAGTACGGCGGCCACGCGATGGGCGACCCCGAGGCGGCGCAGGATTTCGCGCAGGACATCGTGCTGCTCAAGGCGGTCGGCATCAACCCGGTCGTGGTCCACGGCGGCGGCCCGCAGATCGGCGCGATGCTCAAGAAGCTCGGCGTGGAATCGAAGTTCGTCGACGGCCTGCGCGTGACCGACAAGGCCACCGCCGACGTCGCCGAAATGGTCCTCTCGGGCGCGATCAACAAGGAACTGGTCGGCTGGATCGCCCAGGCCGGCGGCAAGGCGATCGGCCTCTCGGGCAAGGACGGCGGGCTGTGCGTGGCCAGCAAGGTCTCGCGCACGACCAAGGACCCCGACAGCCAGATCGAGCAGGCTGTCGATCTCGGCTTCGTCGGCGAGCCCAAGGCGATCGACACGACGATCCTCGACACCGTAAGCAAGGCGGGAATGATCCCGGTCGTCGCCCCGATCGGCGCGGGCGAGAACGGCGAGACCTACAACATCAACGCCGACACGATGGCCGGCGCGATCGCCGCCGCGCTCGGCGCCGCACGGCTGTTCCTGCTGACCGACGTCCCCGGCGTGCTCGACAAGCAGGGCGAGCTGCTGACCGACCTCACGCCCGCCGACATCGCCAGGCTCACCGCCGACGGCACGATCAGCGGCGGGATGATCCCCAAGCTCGAGACCTGCGTCCACGCGGTCGAGGCCGGCTGCGAGGCGGCGGTCGTGCTCGACGGGCGCGTGCCGCACGCGATGCTGCTCGAATTCTTCACCAGCCGCGGCGCCGGCACGCTGGTGCGCGCCGCATGAAGCGTGCGGCTCTCCCGCTCGCGGCCCTCGCGCTGCTGGCCGGCTGCGAGGCGGAGCAGGAGCCGGTCCCCACCCCGACGGCGAGCGAAACTCCGGCGCCGGCCGCCTCGGAGCCTCTGAACGTCGAGGATTTTCCTGCCCTCGCGAGCAGGGAATGCGTCGACGTCGTCCAGTTCTACCTCGAGGCGATCGGCGGCCACGAATGGGCGCAGGCGGCGCTGGTGTGGAACGACCCGGCGGTCGACGCGGCCCGGCTCGAAGCGGTGTTCGGCGGCTATCTCGAGCCGCAGGTCGAATGGACCGACCCATTCGTCGAGGGCGCCGCCGGCTCGCTCTACTGCTCGGTCGCGGGCAAGTTGACCGATGCCAGGGATCCCGCGAAGCCGCCCGCCGAGGGCACCCTGCTGCTGCGCCGGGTCAATGACGTTCCGGGCGCGACGCCCGACCAGCTGCGCTGGACTCTCCAGTCGAGCACCTTCGTGGAGCGGCTCGAGCGCGGCCAGGGCGGCGAGCCTTGATGCATCGCCCCCGGCTCGGCTAGGCACCGTCGGGACAACAGGAGGCCAGCCGACCCGTGCTCTTCGCCATGCTTTCCCAGATCGTGGGCTACCTGATCTCGATCATCATCGTGCTGGTGATCGTGCAGTTCGTGCTCAGCCTGCTGGTCGCCTTCAACGTGGTCAACATGCACAACCAGTGGGTCGCGGCGATCTGGCGCTCGATCAACGCGCTGCTCGAGCCGCTGCTGCGGCCGATCCGGCGGATCATGCCCGATACCGGGGCAATCGACTTCTCGCCGCTGGTCCTGATCGTGCTGTTGAACATCGTCAACATCATCTTCACCAACCTGGCCATCGCCACCGTATGAGCGCGCTCCGCTCAGCGCTGGTAGCGGCCCTCGCGGCCTCGCTGGCGGCGAGTTGCGGCCCGGGTCCGCCGCCGATGCAGGGCAACCGCTTCGAGCTCGGCGGCTCGCGCCGGGGCGTCGACCTGGCGCTGCTGCGCGCCAACCCGTCGAAGGTCATCGCCACCGAGCTCGCCTTCGCCCGCACGGCGCAGGAGAAAGGGCAGTGGACGGCCTTCGCCGAATACGCGACCGCTGACGCGGTGATGTTCGTTCCGGAAGCGGTCAACGCGCAAGCCTGGCTCAAGGGCCGCGCCAACCCGCCGGAGGCGGTACGCTGGCAGCCGCACGAGGTCTGGTCGAGCTGCGACGGTTCGCTCGCGGCGACCCGCGGGCCGTGGCAGCGGCCCGACGGATCGGTCGGCTACTTCACCACCGTCTGGCAGCGGCAGCGCGACGGCGAGTACCGCTGGGTGATGGACCAGGGCGACGTTCTCCCCGAGCCGCTCGAAGCGCCCGAGATGATCGGCGCCGTGACCGCGGCCTGCGATTCTCAGCCGACACCGCCGGCCGAGATGCTGGCCGGCCCCGAGAACGCGATCCGCAGCGGCGCCGCACGCGACGGCACGCTGCGATGGCACGTCGTGGTGCGCCCCGACGGATCGCGCAGCGTGGTCGCGCGCTACTGGGATGGCGAGGAATGGCAGACGGCGTTCGACGACCGGGTTGCCGCCGGCGGCTGACGTGATCGAGCTGTTCCTCTCGGCCTTCGTCACCCTGTTCGTGGTGATCGACCCGCCCGGCTGTGCGCCGATCTACGCCGGCCTGACCGCCAGCGCGAGCGCGGCGCAGCGGCGAGCCATGGCGCTCAAGGCGTGCCTCATCGCCGGGGCGATCCTGCTGGTCTTCGCGCTGTTCGGCGAGCAGCTGCTTGGCGCGCTGCACATCGAACTCGACGCGTTCCGCATCGCCGGCGGGATCATGCTGTTCCTGATCGCGCTCGACATGGTGTTCGAGAAGCGCACCCAGCGGCGCGAGGAACGCGCCGAGAAGGTCCGCGTGACGCCCGAGGTCGAGGACGTCTCGGTGTTCCCGATGGCGATGCCGATGCTCGCCGGTCCGGGCGCGATCGCGTCGATCATGCTCCTCGCCGGCAGCGCCCAGGGCACCGTCGGCACGCTGGTCGTGCTCGCCGCGCTCGCCGCCGTGCTGGTGCTGACGCTGCTCGCGCTGTGGGCCGCCAGCCCGCTGATGAAACTCGTCGGCGCGGGGGTCGAGGCAGTGATCACCCGCCTGCTCGGCGTGCTCCTCGCCGCGCTCGCCGCGCAATACGTGATCGACGGGATCAGGGGCAGCGTCGCGCCCTGAAGCCTTCTCCCGTTCAGGGGAGAGGGTTGGGAGAGGGGGAGTCGAGCCACGCCGCGAGCGCCCCCCGCCCCCTGCCCCCTCCCCTGAAGGGAGGGGGAGTCACTGCAGCGTCACACGTCCCTCGTCGGGGTCGCTGCGGCCGAAGAACTGCATCAGCTGGACCAGCAGCTCGCAGCGTGTGCGCAGGTCGCGCGCCTCGAGCAGCGCCTGCTTGGAGGCCGCGTCGAACGGGGCGATCTGGCTGACTCCGTTGATCAGCGCGACGTCGTCGAGCCGTTCGACCGAGTCCCAGTCGATCGCATAGCCCTGCAGGTCGGCGAACCGGCGCGATTCGCGCTCGAAACTCGCGCGCTCGGCCGGGCTCAGCGATTCGTCCTCTGGCTCGGTGAGCAGCTCGGCTTCGACCTGCCGGAACGGGGTCGCCACGTCGAGCTCGCGCAGCACCCGGAAACGCGCCTCGCCCTCGAGCACGATGTTGTAGCGCCCGTCGTGGAGCGCCTCGACCTCGCCGATCAGCCCGACGCAGCCGATCGCGTAGAGCGGGGCGCCTTCCTCCTCGGTCTGCGGCTGGATCATCGCGATCCGCCGGTCGCGCGCCAGCGCCGAGCCGACCAGCGAGCGGTAGCGCGGCTCGAAGATGTGCAGCGGCAGCTGCAGCCCGGGAAACAGGATCGCGCCCGCGAGCGGAAAGATCGGCAGGCGCACGGTGCTCATCCGCTCAGCCGAACAGCAGCAGCGAGAGCTTGCGGCGCTGCGCCGAGACCCACGGGTCCTCGAGCCCGACCGCCTCGAAGATCTGCAGCAGCTTGGCCTTGGCCGCGCCGTCGTTCCACTCGGGCTCGGCGCGGATCATGCCTAGCAGCGTCTCGGCCGCCTCGTCGCGCTGCCCGGCGGCGAACGCGGCCTGGGCGAAGTCGAACTGCGCCTGCATGTCGGCCGGGCGCTCGGCCGCCGCGGCGCGCAGCGCCTGCAGCTCGCTGTCGTCGACCCCGCTGCCGGCGAGCTCGAGCGCCGCACCGGCCTGCGCGACGACCGGATCGCTGCGCAGCGATTCGGGCAGCGCGTCGAACGCGGCCTTAGCCTCGTCCCGCCGCCCCGCGGCGAGCAGCGCGCGGATCAGGCCCGACTGCACGTTCGCGTCCTCGGGCGCCATCTCGGCGATCTGGGCGAAGATCGACGCGGCCCTCTCGCCGTCGCCCTCGGCGAGGACCTGCTCGCCCATCGCCACCAGCGGCGCGATCTCCTGCTGCTTGCCGGCCGCGCCGACCGGCAACTGCGCGAGCAGCTGGTCGAGCACCTGCCGCAGCTGCGATTCGCTGCGCGCGGCGGTCAGGTCGGCCACCGGCTGGCCCTGGAACATCGCGTAGACCGTCGGGATCGAACGCACCTGGAACTGCGCGGCGATGAACTGCTCCTCGTCGACGTTGAGCTTGACCAGCACCACGCCCTTGTCGGCGTACTCGGTGGCGACCTTCTCGAGCACGGGGGCGAGCGCCTTGCACGGCCCGCACCACTCGGCCCAGAAGTCGAGGATCACCAGCTTGTCGCGCGAGGGCTCGACAACGTCCTTGCGGAAGCGCTCGACTGCCTTCTGCTCGTCGAGGTTGAGACCCATGCTTGCCACGTCGCTTACCCTCTCTCGTGTCGTCGCCCGCACCGCGTGCGAAGCGCCTAATGTGGCCCTTGGGGGGGATTTGTGAAGGGCGCAAGGTTTGCCCTTGCGGCCCCCGCGCCCCTTTGCTAACCGCGCGCCTCCCACCGGAGCGCCACGGCGCACCGGACGCCGGTGAGCGGGCGTAGCTCAGGGGTAGAGCACAACCTTGCCAAGGTTGGGGTCGAGGGT
>CALCBC010000044.1 GCA_937898525.1 uncultured Sphingomonadales bacterium | reverse complement strand
GTTGGATTTGTCGCTTGTGTCACCCTCGACCGGCCCCGGCGCCGGTGCCGCGAGTCGCTTGAAGGCTGGCGATGGACAACCTTACCCACAGCCTCGTCGGCGCACTGATCGGACAGGCTGGGCTCAAGCGCCGAACAGGCCTGGCCATGCCGGTGCTGGTCATCGGCGCGAACCTGCCGGACGTCGACGGCGTATGCATGCTGCTCGGCACGCAGGGCCTCGCGCTCAGGCGCGGGCTCACGCACGGCCCGATCGCCTGGGTGCTGCTGCCGCTGGCGCTGGCGGCGATCCTGTGGGGCTTCGACCGCTGGCAGCAACGCAGGGGCAAGCGGCCGGAGGGAAGGGCAGCCGTGCGGTTCGGCCAACTCTACTGGCTCGGCCTCATCGCCTGCCTGACGCATCCCGCGCTCGACTGGCTCAACAGCTACGGCATCCGCTTCCTCTCGCCGTTCAGCCAGCGGTGGTTCTACGGCGACGTGCTGTTCATCATCGACCTGTGGCTGTGGCTTGGGCTCGGTTTCGCGATCTGGCTCTCGCTCCGACGCGAGCGAAAGGCCGGCGAGGGCAAGCCCATGGCTCGCGGCGCCCTGGCCCTGGCGTTGGCCTACGTCGGCCTCAACGCCGCGATCACCTGGCTGGCCGAGGAGCGCGCCCGCCTGAGTGCACCGTATCCGCGAATCGCTATCGCCAACGAGGTGCCGCTGGCCTTCTGGCACCGCGACATGATCGTCGGCGACGGTGACGGCCTGTGGCGCGTCGCAGGGCAGCCGGTCGGCGACGTGCCTCTCGACCAGTGCGATCTCGGCGCCGCCCGGAGACGAGACCGCGCCGTCGACGCTTTCCTCGTCTGGGCGCGCGCACCCTTCGTCGAGCGTCGAGCGGATGGCGGATGGCAGCTCGGCGATGCGCGCTTCGTGGGACGCGGAGCGCGTTTCTCGGTCGCCCTGCCGGCGGACGCCTGCAACGCCGCCTAGGAGCGCGACCGGCTTGCCGCCCGGGGCGCCGGGAGTCATAGTGGCCGCATGAAGGGGGAGAGCGCAACGCGGGGCAGCGTGCTGCTCGAGGCCGGCCAGCGATTCAGCTTTGCGCCGGGCCTGCTCGCGCGGCTGTGTGCTCCGGGGTTCCACAAGCTGCTCGATCGGATCGACCGCGGGCTCGAGGCGGGCGCGATCCTCGGCCACATGCCCGACGGGACGGTGCGGCGCCTCGGAGGGCGGCGCCCCGGCTTCGAGGGCGAAGTCCACATTCGCGACTGGCGCGCGCTCGTGCGGCTCGCGACCAGCGGTTCGGTCGGCTGGTACCAGGCGTGGGAAGCCGGCGAATGGTCCAGCCCGGATCCGGTCGCGCTGTTCGCGGCATTCTCCGCCAATTCCGCGACGCTTGGCGATATCGGCCGCGCCAAGGGGCCGTGGCGCGCCGCCAGCCGCGTGCTGCACTGGCTGAACCGTAACACGCGGGTCCAGGCCGAGAAGAACATCCACGCCCATTACGACCTCGGGAACGATTTCTACGGCGCCTGGCTCGATCCCACGATGAGCTATTCCAGCGCCTACCGCTGGAGCGACGACGGGCTCGAGGCGGCGCAGCGGCGCAAGTGGGATCGCCTCGTCGAACGGCTCGGGACGCCCGGGACCCTGCTCGAGATCGGCTGCGGCTGGGGCGCGCTGGCGCAGCACTTCGCCTCGGGAGGAAGCAAGGTCACGGCGATCAGCCTGTCGGACGAACAGCTCGAATGGGCGCGGGCGCGCCATCGCGGCGTCGACTTCCGCAAGCAGGATTATCGCGACGTCGACGGCCAGTTCGACGCGATCGTGAGCGTCGAGATGGTCGAGGCGCTCGGCCGCGAATACTGGCCTGCGTTCATGGATTGCATAGCCCGTAACCTCGCACCCGGGGGGCGCGCAGCGCTGCAGTTCATCGCCATGCGCGACGAGCTGTTCGAAGGCTACGCGCGCAACGCGGACTTCATCCAGGCCTACGTGTTCCCCGGCGGATTGCTGATCAAGACGAGCGAGTTTCGCCGCCTGGCGGAGGAACGGGGGCTGAGCTGGGAGGACCAGGAGGACTTTGGGCTGGACTACGCCGAGACGCTCAAGGCCTGGCGTGCCCGGTTCGACGCGGCCGTCGCTCAGGACGGATTGCCCGCCGGTTTCGACCGGCGGTTCTGCGACCTCTGGCGGTTCTACCTGATGTATTGCGAAGGCGGTTTCCGCGGCGGCGGAATCACCGTCAGCCAGGTGACGCTGGTGAGGCG
>CALCBC010000043.1 GCA_937898525.1 uncultured Sphingomonadales bacterium | reverse complement strand
GCACGGTCAGCCACTGCGGGAAATGCAGGCACAGCACCGCCGCGACCGACAGCACGCCGAGCACGACGGCGAGCACGCCGCTGATCCACCCGGTGCCGAAGCGCCGCGGCGCGGAGTCGGCGAAGATGCGCGCCAGAGCGTCCTCGGCGGCCGATGCCATGCCCCTGTCCTCCCGCCGGCGAGCCTATAGCCACGCTCGCGGGGAAAAAAGCGGAATTGCGGTGGCACGCAGGGCAGGCAACGCCTATGTGCGCCCCATGAAGATCGCCCTCGCTTCCGATCATGCCGCGCTCGCGCTCAAGGCCGAGCTCGCCGAATGGCTCGCCGGAATCGGCCACGAGGTTGCCGACCTCGGCACGCACGGCAGCGAGTCGGTCGACTATCCCGACTACGGCTACCGGCTCGCCGAGCATCTCGCCGCGGGCGAGGCCGAGCGCGGGATCGCGCTGTGCGGCAGCGGGATCGGCATCGCGATCGCGATGAACCGCAACCCGGCGGTACGCTGCGCGCTGGTTTCCGAGCCGGTCTCGGCCCGGCTCGCGCGGACGCACAACGATGCCAACGCAATCGCCCTCGGCGCGCGCCTCGTCGGCAGCGACATGGCCAGGGCCTGCGTCGAGGCGTTCCTCGGCGCCGAGTTTTCCGGCGGGCGCCACACCCGCCGGGTGGAGAAGCTTTCGAAGATCCCGCAGGACGCCTGACGCATGAGTTCGCTTACCCAGGAAGCCGCCCAAGAGACCGCACGCGCGACGGCGGCCGATCCGCTGCAGCGGTTCTGGCACGACAGCCTCGCCGAGGCCGATCCCGAAGTCGCCGCGATCATCGGCCGCGAACTCGGCCGCCAGCGCGACCGGATCGAGCTGATCGCGAGCGAGAACATCGCCAGCCCGGCGGTGCTCGAGGCGACCGGGTCGGTGTTCACCAACAAGTACGCCGAGGGCTACCCGGGCCGGCGCTACTACGGCGGGTGCGAATACGCCGACCAGGTCGAGACGCTGGCGATCGAGCGCGCCAAGCAGCTGTTCGGCTGCCAGTTCGCCAACGTCCAGCCCAATTCGGGCAGCCAGATGAACCAGGCGGTGTTCCTCGCGCTGCTCAATCCGGGCGACACCTTCATGGGGCTCGACCTCGCGGCGGGCGGACACCTGACGCACGGTTCGCCGGTCAACATGAGCGGCAAGTGGTTCAACGCGGTGCCTTACGGCGTGCGGCGCGAGGACCAGCGGCTCGACATGGAGGCGATCCGCCGGCTGGCGCAGGAGCACAAGCCGAAGCTGATCATCGCCGGCGCGACCGCCTATCCGCGGCACTGGGACTTCGCCGCGTTCCGCGAGATCGCCGACGAGGTGGGCGCGTACCTGCTGGCCGACATGTCGCACTTCTCGGGACTCGTCGCGGGGGGCGTACATCCCTCGCCGTTCCCGCACGCGCACGTCGTCACCACGACCACGCACAAGAGCCTGCGCGGACCGCGCTCGGGCGTGATCCTGACCAACGACGAGGCGCTGGCGAAGAAGTTCAACAGTGCGGTGTTCCCCGGCATGCAGGGCGGGCCGCTGGTGCACGTGATCGCGGCCAAGGCGGTCGCCTTCGGCGAGGCGCTGCGGCCGGAGTTCAAGGCCTATGCGCGCTCGGTGGTCGAGAACGCCAAGGCGCTCGCCGCTAGCCTCGAGGAGCACGGGCTCAAGATCGTCTCGGGCGGGACCGACAACCACCTGATGCTGGTCGACCTGTCGCCCAAGGAAGTCACCGGCAAGGCGGCCGAGGTCGGGCTCGACCGGGCGTTCCTGACCTGCAACAAGAACGCGATTCCGTTCGATCCGCTGCCGCCGACGAAGACCTCGGGCATCCGGCTCGGCACCCCGGCGGCGACCACGCGCGGGTTCGGCCCGGCCGAGTTCCGCAAGGTCGGCGGGCTGATCGCCGAAGTGCTCGAAGGCATGCGCAAGAACGGCGACGAAGGCGACGCACAGGTCGAGGAAAGCGTGCGGCGCCGGGTCGCGGAACTGTGCGAGGCGTTCCCCGTCTATCCCGGGAGGTGAGGCTATGAGCGATCCCAACGCACCGCGAGGCGACGACCTGCTGTCCGAAGCCGCGGCCGAGATCAAGGGCATGGCCAAGGAAGGCGCGGCGCATCCCTCGACCAAGCCGGTGCTGATCGGCGCTGGCGTCGGTGCCGTCGCCGGCGCCATCCTGCCGGTGGTGACCTGGCCGATCGGGCTCGTCGCCGGCGCGGGTTTCATGCTCTACAAGAGGCTGCGCCCGTAACTTGCGCTGCCCGTTCTGCGCCCACGACAACAGCCAGGTAAAGGATTCGCGGCCGACCGAGGACAACACCGCGATCCGCCGCCGCCGCCAGTGCGAGAGCTGCGGCGGGCGCTTCACCACGTTCGAGCGGGTGCAGCTGCGCGAGGTCACGGTGGTCAAGAGCGGCGACCGGCGGGAACCGTTCGACCGCGCCAAGCTCGAGCAGTCGGTCACCCTCGCCTGCCGCAAGCGCGGGATAGCGCAGGAACGGCTCGACCAGCTCGTGTCGGGGATCCAGCGGCAGGTCGAGACCTCGGGCGAAGGCGAAGTGCCCTCCTCGCGGATCGGCGAGATGGTGATGGAGGGCCTGCGCCAGCTCGATTCGGTCGCCTACATCCGCTTCGCCTCGGTCTACCGCGACTTCTCGGAAGCGCGGGACTTCGAGGAATTCGCCAGCAGCGTGCGCGATGTCGGCGGGCACTGACGCCCCGGCGATCGTCCTCGTCCGCCCGCAGCTCGGCGAGAACATCGGCAAGGCGGCGCGGGCGATGCTCAATTTCGGGCTGACCGAGATGCGGCTGGTGGCCCCGCGCGACGGGTGGCCCAACCCGGCCGCCGGCCCGGCCGCCTCGGGCGCCGACGAGGTGCTGGCGAAGGCCCGGGTTTACGACAGCGTGGCCGAGGCGGTTGCCGATTGCTCGAACGTCTATGCGACGACCGTGCGCAAGCGCGGGGTCACGAAGCCCGTGCTGACGCCGGAGGCGGCCGCTCGGGACATTGCCGTGCAGCCGGGACGCAGCGCGATCCTGTTCGGGCCCGAGCGCTCGGGGCTCGAGACCGACGATGTCGCGCTGGCACGGGCGATCATCACGGTGCCGGTCAATCCGGACTTCGCCTCGCTGAACCTTGCCCAGGCGGTGATCCTGTGCGCTTACGAATGGTCGAAGCAGGCGGCCGCCCGGGTGGTGGCGCAGCCTACGGTGGAAGAACTGCTGCCCCCGGCGCCGCAGGCCGAGCTCGATGACCTGATCGCCCATTTCGAGCGGCTGCTCGAACCGCGGCGCTACTTCTTCCCGGCGAGCCGCGCTGCGGCGACCCGGCGGACGCTGCGCACGATGCTGACCAAGCCGGGCTGGAACCACCTTGAAGTACGCACGATGCGCGGCGTGCTGAGCGCGCTGGAGAAGCCGCCTCGGAAGGATTGAGGACTGGCGCGCGTCGACGAGTTGCAGGGCGGTGCGTCGGGCGCACCGAGCTGCGTGCCATCCTAGGATCTCGTCTGCCGGGGCCCGGATGCAACGGGGATACCCGCTCCGCAAGAGTCGAGGCGGGCTGGCGCGAGGCGGCAAGTGGGTCGCATTCCAGTCGCCTCACCGTGTCAATTTGTATCACCGCGCCAACAGGCTATTCCTTGTCTAGAGCGCAGACGTTAAGGTTTGGCCGGTCGAGGGAGTGCGCGGGATGAAGATGATGACGGGTTTCCTAGCAACGGCGGCGATACTCGCGTCCGCAGGTGCCATGGCGGCGGCGCCGACATCAGGCGGCGACGAGGCTGGACACGCTGGCGAAAGCGCACCGACGGGCCAGACGGCTGCGCCCAGTGAGACCGAACCCCAGGAAGAGAAGAAGATCTGCCGCACCGAACGCGCCACCGGTTCGCTCACGCGGCGTACCCGCGTTTGCCTGACCGCAGCTCAATGGCGTGAGGTCAACGGCAAGACGTACCGCGGTGTAAGCCAGATGCAGGGCGCGGCGGCCGGCGGCGCGAACCCCGCGCAGTCCAACTGACGGCTCCTTCTCCGTTGACTTTTCGCCCTCGAGCGGCCAAGGGCGCCGCTCGCAATTGGCCCCGCAC
>CALCBC010000042.1 GCA_937898525.1 uncultured Sphingomonadales bacterium | reverse complement strand
CCGAAGGCCGGCTGCTCTACCTCTCGGCCTCGGCGATGAGCAAGTTCGGCGACGGCGTGCAGGTCATCGGCGAGCACCTCGGCAAGTTGCTCGAGACGGTGTCGGAAGACGAAGAGCACGCCGGCCGCCCGGTGTCGTTCCTGCTCGGCGCGCGCAACCGCTTCGCCGACCACCCGGTGCGCGTGACCTCGTCGGCCGGCGAAATGTTCTGGGCGCTGACCGGCGTTCCGCAATTCGACGAGAACAGCCGCTTCCTCGGCTTCCGCGGCGGGGCGAGGGACGTGACTGCGGTCTTCGCCAAGCAGCGCGACGCCTCGCGTCTCGCCGAGTTCGATTCGCTGACCGGCCTCGCCAACCGCCACCGCATGCTCAAGCGGCTGACGACGATGCTGGCCGCGTTCAAGGCCGCCAGGCGCACCTGCGCACTGTTGCTGCTCGACCTCGACCGGTTCAAGCAGGTCAACGACACGCTCGGCCACCCGGCCGGCGACGACCTGCTCAAGCAGGTCTCGCAGCGGCTCCAGCGGATCGTCCCCAAGAGCGGCGAGATCGGTCGCATCGGCGGCGACGAGTTCCAGATCATCATCCCCGACGTCGACGACCGCGGCCAGCTCGGCGAGCTCGGCCAGCGGATCATCCAGATGATCTCGCAGCCCTATTCGATCGAAGGCAAGCGGGCGATCATCGGCGCCTCGCTCGGCATCGCCATCGCCCCTTACGACGGGCTCGAGGTCGACGACCTGATCAAGAGCGCCGACCTCGCGCTCTACGCCGCCAAGGGCGGCGGTCGCGGCCAGTACCGGTTCTACTCCAACGACCTCAAGGATTCGGCGGACGAGCGGCGCGAGATCGAGGAGGACCTGCGCGACGCGCTCGCCCGCGGCGAGCTCGAGATGCACTACCAGCCGGTCGTGCGCTCGAGCGACAACGTGGTCGTCGGGTTCGAGGCGCTGATGCGCTGGAACCATCCCGAGCGCGGCCCGATCAACCCCGGCGTGTTCATCCCGATCGCCGAGGAATCGAACCTCATCAACCAGCTCGGCGAATGGGCGATCCGCCAGGCCTGTGCCGACGCCGCGCATTGGCCCGGCGACCTGCGCGTCGCGGTCAACGTTTCGGCGCACCAGTTCACGCTCGACAGTCTGCCGTCGATCGTCACCAACGCCCTCGCTTCCTCGGGGCTCAACCCGGGCAAGCTCGAGCTCGAGATCACCGAGAGCGTGTTCATGGCCGACGCCGAGGAAGTCGACCTGATGTTCAAGCGCCTCAAGAAGATCGGGGTGAAGCTCTCGCTCGACGACTTCGGCACCGGCTACTCGTCGCTCGGCTACCTGCGCAAGGCGCCGTTCGACAAGATCAAGATCGACCAGAGCTTCGTCCGCGGTTGCACCGACAAGGACAACCCAAGCGCGGCGATCATCACCGCGATCGTCAGCCTCGCCGACGCGCTCAGGATGGAGACCACCGCCGAGGGCGTCGAGGCGCTGGACGAGCTTGCGCTGGTCCGTCAGCTGTCCGCAACCAACGTGCAGGGCTTCATCTACTCGGGCGCCGTGTCGCAGGAGGAAGTGCTCGAGAAGCTCAACTCGGGCGACCTGACCTACCAGCCGACCGGCCCGGCCAAGCACCGCGCCGAGCGCCGCTCGCTGTTCCGCCGCGTCGGCATCATCCACGAGGATCACCGTTACGAAGCGGTGCTGCGCAACCTTTCGCGCACCGGGGCGATGGTCGAAGGGCTGCTCGAGGTGCCGATCGGCACCGAGCTCGTGGTCGACCTCGGCGAGGGGCAGCTGGCCGTCGCCACCGTGCGCCGCTCGCACGAGGCGACCATCGGCCTCGAGTTCGAGACGCCGCTGATCAGGGACGGCAATGACGGCCTGTGCACCCGTCACCGCATCTCGCCCTACGCGCTCGCCGCCGCCGGCATGCCCCTCCAGGCCCTCCCGCCCGGCTACTACACGCCGCCGGCCCAGGCCCCG
>CALCBC010000041.1 GCA_937898525.1 uncultured Sphingomonadales bacterium | reverse complement strand
TGATTTGTAATCAGGGGGTCGCGGGTTCGAGACCTGCAGCCGGCACCAGTTCCGCGGCGGCAAGGCACCTCCGGTGAATCGGTGCGCAGGGAGCGGAGGGTCTGATGAGGAAGCGCGCCCCGACGGCTTTCGCCCTGCTCGCCGCGCTCGCGATCTGCACGCCCGATAATCTCTCCGCGGATGCGCCGTCCGAGGCGGCGTTCGTGTCCGCCGAGGACGGAACTCTCGTGCACCTCGGAAGCGGACTGCGCTTCCCGTCCCAGGTCGCGGACTTTCGCCGCAGCGAGGCCGCGGCGTTCGCCGAAAACGGCGACTACGTCGGGCTCGAATACAGGCGGGTCCTGTCGATCGACGGCGAGTTGACGATCCGGATCGCGGTGGTGACCCTGCCTGGCCTGTCGGCGCGCGAGCACTACGTCATCACCAGGCCACTCATGCTTCAAGGGCTCGAGGACAGTCGGCCGGTGGCCGAAGGCGTGTTCCGGCGCGTTGCCGGATCGGAAGCTTACCGCGGCCTGTTCACCGGAGAGGTCGGCGGCGTGCCCTGGATGCGGGGCCTGTGGACCTTCGAGCACGGCGACTGGGACTTGCGCGTGCGGGCCGACTTCCCGCGGATCGACCAGGTCCAGGCCGACGAGGCGGTGGCGGCATTCGTCACTGCGCTCAACGCGCTCAACGCCCAGGAATGGAGCCGCGACGCAGCCGACACCGCGAACGACGGCGCCGCACAGGGCCGTCGTCCCGGATCAACTCACGCCGGCTGAGCTCCTGCCAGACAGACGTCGAAGCGACCAAATCGTCGACGCGAGGGGCCTCCGCCTGCGCACTCACCGTGTCAGGGCGCGCGAGAACCTACGGACGCCGTCCGCTGGAAAGCAGATCGCCAGGACCGCTCCTAGCCTGCCTCCGTTTCCGATCCGGCTTCCACCGGTGGAATCTCGCGCACCAGCAGCCGGTTCTTGTGCAACTGGTGGCGGACGAGCTCGTATTCGCCCTTCTCCGACGAGAAGATCGCGAAGCTGATCTCGGGCCGCTCGCTCGGCGCGCGCAAGTGCGGCGCTTCGCGCTGGTCGGGGTGGCACTGCACGCGCTGCGGGCTCAGCGCCCACAGCCGCAGCAGCTCGCGGGCCTTGTCGCGCGCCTCGTTCTCGTAGGCATTGTCCTCGGGCCGGGCCCCCTCGGCGTACGACCGGGCGGCGCTCGAGGCGTATTCCGGCAAGCTCATGCCCGAGGCGTACTGCGCCACGTGGACCAGCTCATGGAACATCAGCTCCTCGCCGAGCTGGTCGATCGCGCTCGGGGTGTAGGGGATGTTCACGTAAATGTCGTTGCCGCGGGTGATGGCATAGGCGCCGCTCGAGAAGGCCAGCTGGTTGACGATGTCCTCGTCGTTCTTGAAGAACGGATGGAGGCGGACCTTGCGCCAGTCGGCCTCGCCGACGACCTCCCGCTGCTCCTCGAGGAAGTCGACCAGGCACGGGTGCAGCGGCGTGCCGCTGCGCGTCAGACCGGCGATGTCGACCGGCCGTGCGCCTTCGGCGGGCATCCCGGCATACTCCACCACGGCGTTGCGCGCCTTGGGGCTGAACTTCGGCGCGGCCATCGTCTGGACCACCCACATCGCCCCGGCCGCGCCGCCGACGGCCCCGCCAACCAGGCCGACCAAGCCCGCGGCAAGGACCGCTGCAATCAGCGTGCGACGGGCAGTCCTGCGTTCCGGATTGAGGGTCTTGTCCACGTGGACAGACATAGCGCGCGAAGGGTGAGTGGGCGCTTAACCGAATGTGCCCAGATTGTGGCAGAAACCCGCAGAAATCCGCGCCTTACGGGCGTTCCGGAGGCTAGACTGGCAAGCCGACGTAATTCTCGGCGATGCTCGTCTGCGCGGCCCTGCTGCCGGCGATGTAATCGAGCTCGGCGACCTGCATCGCCCGCTCGAACGGGCCGTCGTCCGGGAACCGGTGCATCAACCGCGTCAGCGACCACGAGAACCGCTCGGACTTCCACACCCGGGCGAGCGCCTTGTCCGAATAGCCGGCGATCGCATCGGCGTCGTTGCGCCTGAAGAAGGCGGTCAGCGCCTCCGCGGCATAGTGCACGTCGCTCGCCGCGAGGTTGAGCCCCTTGGCCCCGGTCGGCGGGACGATGTGCGCCGCGTCCCCGCAGAGCAACAGCGAGCCGTGACGCATCGGCGCGAACACGTAACTCCTCAGCGGCGCGATCGACTTCTCCAGCGCAGGACCGCGGACGATCTTTGCCGCCGCCTCGTCGGGCAGGCGAATCGCCAGCTCGTCCCACAGGCGCTCGTCGGACCAGTCTTCGACCGTGTCGCTCAGCGGCACGTCGACGTAGTACCGGCTCCGCGTATGGCTGCGCATCGAGGCGAGCGCAAAGCCGCGGTCGTGATGCGAATAAATCAGCTCATGGTTGCACGGCGGGACGTCGGCGAGAATGCCGAGCCAGCCGAACGGGTACTCGCGCAGGTACTCTGTGCCATGGGCGAGAATCGCCTGCCGGCTCGGTCCGTGGAAGCCGTCGCAACCGACGATGATCCGGGCGTCGATCCGCTGCGCCGTGCCGCCCGAGGCAAAAGTCACGTAAGGCGCATCGCTCTCCAGGTCGTGCAGCGCGACGTCTGCCGCCTCGTAGATCACCTCGAGCCCTCGCTCCTCGCGCGCGTCCATCAGGTCGCGGGTCAGCTCGGTCTGGCCGTACACGACGACCTGCTTGCCGGTGAGCCCGGCGACGTCGATCCGGATCAGCCTCTCGCCATCGGCGAGGTTGAACCCGTCGTGCGGCAGCCCCTCGGCCTTGAGCCGCGCGTCGAGCCCGAGCCGCTCCATCAGCGAGACGGTGACCTGCTCGAGCACCCCGGCACGGATGCGCGAGAGGACGTATTCCGGCGTTTGCCGTTCGAGCACGACGCACGCGATCCCCTCCGCGCGCAACAGATGGCCGAGCAGCAAGCCGGCCGGGCCGGCGCCGACGATGCAGACCTGCGTGTTCATG
>CALCBC010000040.1 GCA_937898525.1 uncultured Sphingomonadales bacterium | reverse complement strand
CCAGTCCATTTCCGCGATCGCTTACGACGCCGGGTTCGGCGACCTGTCCTATTTCAACCGCACGTTCCGGCGGCGCTACGGGATGACCCCGTCCGACGTCCGCCGCCTGAGCGAGGAACGCGTGCGCAACTGATCGCTCGGGCGGCGGTGTTCCGCTCAGTCCGGCTTTCGCTTCCGCTCCGTCCAAGTGTTTGGCGGCCCATCGCATAAATGTGGGCCGAGGCGCGCTGTTGCGCGTCAAACAGCGATATCAGGGGGAAACCGTATGTCTCTCGCGACCGGCCGCGCCGCGGCGGTTCTCTTGAACGTCCAGCTCCGCACGGCCCCGCGCCTGAAGGCAACCCTGCTCGCGACCGCCGCCATCTCGGCCGTCACGGCCGTTTCACCGGCTCATGCGGAGACATGCGATAGCGGGACCCAGGTGGTCGACGGTGCAGGCGGGGGCACACTGCCCAACCCCTGGCAACCGAACAACGGCATCAACGTCGGCGTGGACGCCTCCTGCGAACTGATCGTGCGCAATGGTGGAGAGGTTCGGCCGACGATCAACACCGGAACCACCTACATCGGTCGCAACGACGGCTCGACGGGCGTCATCACCGTGACGGGCGAGGGCTCCAGCTTCGTCCTGCCCGGCACAGGCGGGATCGGAGCGCAGCCGGGGATCGTGGTCGGGTATCGCGGTAGCGGCGAAATGACCATCGCCGATGGCGCCCATGCGGAGTCGTTCTACGGATATCTGGGTTACTACGAAGGTGCGCTCGGCACCGTCACGGTGACCGGTGCCGGTTCGCGATGGGATACGCGCAACCTCACGGTCGGCGGCGTCGCGGCGGGCGCGACCAACAGCGGCGGAGAAGGTCTCATGACCATTTCCGATGGCGCTGTCGTCACCACCAACGGCTGGACCTACGTGGGGCTGCGCGGCACCGGCACGATGCTCATCACCGGCGCGGGTTCCGCGCTTGCGATCACGGGTCAGGATCTGTTTGTCGGCTCGGCGTCAGGCGGCAATGGCGACGTGACGATTGCCGACGGCGCCACGGTGACGAGTAACCGCGGACACATCGGCTATCCGGGCGCGACTGGCAGCGTCGTCGTCTCGGGCGGCGCAAGCTGGACGTTGCGAGACGTTATCACGCTCGGCACCCAGGGCGGCACAGGCGAGCTGCTCATCGTCGACGGTGGCATCGTGCGCATGGCCGAGTCGAATAACATAAAGTCCATCTCCGTAGGCGATAGCGCTGGCACAGGGCGCCTGGAAGTCAGGGGCAGCGGTTCGCTGCTGAGCTTCGATGGTACCCTCTACATTGCTCGCTCCGACACATCCGAGGGTGATCTCGTGGTCGCGGACGGAGGTCGTCTGGAGACCGGCACCGGCGCGATCGGTGGCTTTTACGCCAACACCCTCGGCCTCGCGAATGCAACCGTCACCGGTGCCGGGTCCGTCTGGAATGCAGCGGGAAGCATCGATGTGCGCCAGCGGGGCCAGTTGAACGTTTCCGATGGGGGGCAGGTAGTCAGCGAGTATGGGATTGTCGGCCAGGGCCGGACCGAGGACGGCGTCGCGGTCGTCACGGTGTCGGGTGCCGGATCCGCCTGGACGACGACAGGCGGGCTCGCGGTCGGGAGAGAGGGAGCGGGGACCCTGACCGTTTCCGAAGGCGGCGCGCTCCGTGTCGGCGGCACCCTCACGATCGCGCGCGATGGCAATTCCATCGGGTCCCTGTTCATCGGTGGCGGAGACGGCGAAGCCCCGAGCGAGGTTCTGTTCGACACGGGTCGCATCGCCTTCGGCTCGGGCGAAGGCAGGCTGGTCTTCAACTACACCGGGGCGGGCATCGACATCGATTCCGCGATCTCCGGCGTGGGCCTCATCGAGCACCGCGCCGGTACGACCACCTTTTCCGGTGTCTCCGAGAGTTCCAACTTCTTCGAAGGCGAAACCCTCGTCACGGGGGGAAGCCTGACCGTGGATGGCGTATTCGGCCGCCGATCGCACCTCATGACCGTCTCCGGCGGCGGAAGGCTGGGCGGCACAGGCACGATCGGCGGTACGGTGAGCCTCGCCGATGCCATCCTGGAGGCGGGCAACAGCCCCGGGACGCTGACGATCGACGGAGACCTTTCGCTGGGCGCGGATACGATGGTCGCGTTCGAACTCGGCGCCCCTGACGGCATGCCCGGCATCGACAGCGATCTGATCGTCGTCACCGGCAACCTGACGCTGGACGGCACGCTGAACGTGATCGACGCGGGTGCTTTCGGAGCGGGTCTTTACCGGCTGTTCGATTATGGCGGCACGCTGACCGACAATCAACTGGACATCGGCATCACGCCCGCAGGCTATGACGCCAGCGATCTCACCGTGCAGACTTCGGTTGCCAACCAGGTCAACCTGCTGGTCGGTACACCCACGCCCGATTCCTATTTCATCTGGGATGGCGCGGGAACCGTGGGTAACGACGCCATCGAAGGCGGCGACGGGCTCTGGAATGCAAACGGGACGAACTGGACCGTGGCGGACGGCAGCGCGAACGGCCCCTATGATCCCGATGCGCTGCTGATATTCACCGGGCCCAAGGACTTCTCGCCCGCTCCGGTGGTCACCACGCTTGCTGTCGCGGCGCCATCCGACGCAGCGGGGCTCGTGACGGTGGACAATACCGAGGGAATGGTGACGGTGAACACCGGGGTGCAGTTCGCCGTCGATGGTTACACGGTAAGCGGCGATGCGGTCACGCTCGGAGACGGCGCCATAGTGTTCCGCGTGGGCGACGGAACGGGCGCGGGTGCGGAGTTTGTCGCTACTGTGGCCGCCGAGCTGACCGGCGCAGGCGGGATCCGGAAGACCGACCTGGGAACGCTGATCCTGACCGGTACGAACAGTTACGAGGGCAATATCGAGGTCCTCGAGGGCGTGCTTCAGGGGGACGCCGCGAGCCTGCGAGGCGACGCCACGGTCGATTCGGATGGCGAACTGGTCTTCGACCAGCAGACCGATGGTACCTTCGGCGGAAACCTTGGAGGCAGCGGACGCATCGTGAAGGAAGGCTCGGGCACGCTCACCTTCACCGGTGGCTCGATCGGGGGATTCGAGCGCGAGGCCGAGCCCGTGACCGACATCCTGGCCGGCACGCTTGCGCTCGACGGCACCCTTGGAGGAACGATCCGCGTGCACCAGGGAGCGCGACTGATGGGCAGCGGCATCGGTCACAGAGCCGATGTCCTCGCGGGCGGAACCCTGGCACCCGGCAACAGCATAGGCACGCTGCGACTGGACACCGTCAGCTTTCAGACTGGCTCGACCTACGAAGTCGAGCTGAGCGACGGCGGTAGCACGCCCGGCGTTCACAGCGACCTGATCGACAGCGGAAGTGCAGAGATCGCCGGCGGCACCGTCCATGTCGTGCCCGCCAACCGGACCGACACCGGGTCGACCTACACGCCCGGGCTTACGTACACGATCCTGACGGCAGGGACCGGGGGCGTGGTCGGCACTTTCGACGAGGTCACCGACGACTTCGCCTTCCTCGACTTCGAGCTCGGCTACGATGCGGCGAACGTCTATCTGACCTCGCTGCTGGCGGGTGACGGGGGACCCGGACAAGCCAGTTGCCCTGGCGGTCTTACCTTCAATCAGAATTCTACCTGCGGGGGCGTACTGTCGCTGGGGAGCGGCGAGCTTTTCTCCGCCGTGATCAACCTCTCCCACGCCGAAGCACCTCTAGCGCTGGATCTGCTGTCGGGCGAGGTCCACGCTTCGATCGGAACGGCGTTGACCGAGGACAGCCGTTTCCCGCGCGAGGCCGTGCTCGACCGACTGGCGGATGCCGAAGATGAGCGTCGCGGTGCCTGGGGCCGCGCCTTCGGCGCCTGGGGCGACTGGCAGGGTGACGGCAACACGGCCCGCTTCGAGCGTTCAATCGGCGGCCTTTTCGCCGGCGGCGATGTTGCGGCCGGAGAGACTATGCGCTTCGGGGTCTTCACCGGTTACAGCCACACGAGCTTCGATCTGGCGGCGCGCTACTCGTCGGGCTCGGCCAACACCTGGCATCTCGGTGTCTATGGCGGAGGTCGGTGGGGCCGCGTGGCGCTGCGCGCGGGAGGCGCCTATGCCTGGCATGCCGTCGAGACATCCCGCTCAGTGGCGTTCACCGGGTTCGACGACAGTCTCGCGTCTTCACACGACGCTGCGACCGCGCAAATCTTCGGAGAACTCGCGTACCGGGTCGAGCACGGTGGCACGAACTTCGAGCCCTTCGCCGGCATTGCCTACGTTCGCCTCGATGGCGAAGCCCGCACCGAGACTGGTGGCGCGGCCGCGCTGGCCGTCGACGGCCGGGATGCCAAGCAGACCTTCTCCACCGTGGGCTTGCGCGCGCAGGGTGGACTGGAGCTCGGCCAGGTCACTGCAGGGCTTCAAGGCATGGTCGCATGGCGCCACGCTTTCGGCGATCTCGGCCGGCTCTCCGCGCGAGCATTTGGCGGAGGCGACAGCTTCGGGATCCTCGGTGTTCCGCTCGAGGACGACGCCTTCGTGATCGACCTGGGAATGGCGGTACAGGCGGCACCTGGCGCTTCCATCAGCCTGAGCTACAACGGCCAGCACGGCTCGAGCACCACCAATCACGGCCTGCGAGCGGGTATCAGCATCGTCTTCTGATCGATCAGGGGAGGCAGTGCCAATCGGCGGCGGCATCGATGCAAACCCTCCCGGTCGCCGATCTTGCCCGCGATGCGCTGCCCGACGTGACGGCGGATGACAGCCGTCAGCCCTTCGCGGAGCCCTTGGCCGGCGCATCCGCCTGATCTCGCCTTGCATGGCCCAATCGTGTGCGCCCCGCTACCGAGAGTAACCCGAATGCGGAACAGCTGCTGCGGGCCTTTTAGCGATGGCAGCACCAGACTTGCGAGGGTAGCCGCGTGCCTCCTGATGCAGCCAGGCGGGCATCGACGAGCGCAGAATGGCCTGGTCGGGAAAGAAACGCCTCTCCTGGGGTTAGCATGAGGGACCCCATTCGCACGGAACGGAGGACCGATCGCGGTGCCCGACCAGCTGCTGCTCAATCGCTCGCTACTGCACCCGCTGCACGCGTTGATCCTCGCGTTCCCCATCGCGCTGTTCGCCGGTGCGCTCGCGTCCGACATCACCTACCTCAACACTGCCGTCATCCAGTGGAGCAACTTCTCTGCCTGGATGATCGCCGCCGCGCTGCTTTTCGGCGGCATCGCGCTGGCCTGGGGCCTCGTGCTGCTCGTCGGCCAGCGGTCGCGCAGGTGGCGGGGACGGCTTGCCCTCTACGTCGCGCTCCTCGCCGTGATGTGGTGCGCCGGGCTGATCAACGCGTTCCACCATAGCCAAGACGGGTGGAGCGCGGTCGGCACGACCGGGCTGCTGCTCTCGATCGTCAGCACCGTGCTCGCACTCGCTGCCGGCTGGATCGCCTATTCCGGAGTCGGTGGCCGGGAGATCGGCCGATGACCGCGCGGAACGTTTTCGCCGCCGCGATGCTGGCCGCCGCGCTCGCCGGGTGCGGGGACGGCAACCGTGACCTCGACCAGACAGGCCCCGAGCCGCAACTGCCGGCAATCAGCCAGAGCCTGCTGCCCCCGATGAACATCGCCACGCCGGTCGCCTGGAACGGCGAACGGCCAATTGTGCCCGACGGCTTCACGATCACGGCGCTTGCGAGCGACCTCAAGATTCCGCGGCAGATCCTCGTCCTGCCCAACGGCGACGTTCTCGTTGCCGAGGGAACAGGCGGCAATGCGCCGAAGGTCCGGCCCAAGGACGTGATCGCCGGCCTGATCAAGGCGCGGGGCAAGACCAAGGTCGAGGGCGGTAACCGGATCACCCTTCTGCGCGACGCCGACCGCGACGGTGTCGCCGAACTGCGCAGCGTATTCATCGATGGCCTCGATGCGCCCTACGGGCTCGCGCTGGTCGGCGATGCGCTCTACGTGGCCAATCAGGACGCGCTGCTCGAGTTTCCCTACGTCGCGGGCCAGACCCAGATCACCGCGCCGGGGCGCGAGGTGACCAAGCTCCCGTCCGAGCTCAACCATCACTGGACGAAGGCGCTCGCGGCCAGTCCCGACGGCGCCATGCTCTATGTCGGAATCGGTTCGAACTCGAACGCGGGCGAGCGCGGTATGGCCTCGGAGCTCGACCGCGCGGTGGTGTGGGAAGTCGACCGCCAGACCGGGGCGCACCGTTCGTACGCGACCGGGATCCGGAACCCGACCGCGCTGGCCTTCTATCCCGAGAGCAATGTGCTGTGGGCCGTGGTCAACGAGCGCGACGAACTCGGCGCGGAACTGGTGCCGGACTACCTGACCGCGGTTCGCGATGGCGCCTTCTACGGCTGGCCGTACAGTTACTGGGGCCAGAACATTGACCCGCGGACGCGCCCACAGAAGCCCGAGCTCGTCCGCACCGCAGTGACGCCCGACTATGCGCTCGGCTCGCACGTCGCGCCGCTCGGCCTCGCCTTCGTCGGCGCGCAGGGTATCGGACGCTACAGCAACGGCGCGTTCGTCGGCATGCACGGCAGCTGGAACCGCAATGCGCTCGCCGGCTACAAGGTCGTGTGGATCCCGTTCGCGGACGGGCGGCCGCGCGGCAAGCCGGTCGAGTTCGTGACCGGGTTCCTCGACGGGGACGGCAATGCGCGCGGGCGGCCGGTGGGCGTGGCGGTCGACCCGGTTGGCGGGGCGCTGCTGATCGCCGACGACCTCTCGAACACGGTCTGGCGAGTCGCGCCGCGGGTGCGGCCGGCGGCCACCGCGGCGGCTCCGGGCGCCTGACCATGGCGGGGGGCCGGGGCGAGCTGTGGGTTCCCTACTGCGGCGCGGCCCCGGGGCCGGCCGAATGGCTCGCGCGGTGGAATTTCGATCCATGGCTGCTGGCGGCGCTGCTCGGCGCGGTGGCGGCGTGGCGGCTGGCCGGGTGGCACGGGGACCGGCAACGGACCCTCGCGTTCGGCGCTGGAATCGCGCTGCTGGCGGTGCTGTTCGTCTCGCCGTTGTGTGCGCTGACTTCGGCGCTGTTCGCCGCGCGGACCGCGCATCACGCGCTGCTGGTCGCGGCGGCCGCGCCGCTGCTGGCGCTGGCGTTGCCTGGGGCGCGGCGCGGAGACGGCGGGCGCGTGGCGGGGTGGGCCGGGCTGCAGGCGGCGGTGCTGTGGGCCTGGCACTACCCGCCGCTCTACGCGGCCGCGCTGTCGAACGACGCGGTTTACTGGGCGATGCAGGGTTCGCTGCTGGCGACGGCGACCGGATTCTGGGTCGCGCTACGCCGGGCCTCGGTCGCGACGGTGGTGGCAGCGCTGCTGGCGACGATGGTGCAGATGGGGCTGCTCGGGGCGCTGATCACCTTCGCGGGCGAGCCGCTCTATGCGCCGCACCTGCTGACGACGGCGGCGTGGGGCCTGACGCCGCTCGAGGACCAGCAGCTCGGCGGGCTGATCATGTGGGCGCCCGCCGCGGCGGTCTATCTCGCCGCGGCGCTGCTCGTCGCCGGGCGCTGGCTGCGCGACGAGACGCGGGCCGTCGCCTGATGCTCGAGGGCCTGCGCGCGTGGTCCGCCCGGCACGCCGAGGAGGGACGCTACTCGCCGGTCGGGATTGCGTTCCACTGGAGCATGGCCGCGCTGGTGATCTTCCAGCTCGGCTGGGGGCTCTATACCGACGTGCTGATGCCGGGCGGCGACAAGCTGCGCGCCTACGAAGTGCACGCGGCGGTCGGGTTGCCGATCCTGGTACTGACCTTCTTTCGCGCGTGGTGGCGCATCGTCATTCCCGGCCCGGTCAACGACGCCGACCGGCTCGGCTGGCAGACCACGCTCGCGCACGTGACGCACGCGCTGTTCTACCTGTGCTTCGTTGCGGTGCCGGTGAGCGGCTGGGTGATGTGGTCGGCGCTCGCGCCGCCGGGGCCGCTGAAGCTCGCCGGCGTGATCCCGTGGCCGCAGGTGCCGCTCGACGCGCTGGCGACGGAGACCCGATTTGCGCTGGCGTGGGCGGCCGAGCGGGTGCACCACTGGCTGGTCATTCTGCTGCTCGTGCTGATTCCGGGACATGCAGGGGCGGCCCTGAAGCACCACTTCTGGGATCGCCACGACGTGCTGCGGGGGATGCTGCCCGAAGTTCCGGACGCGGAGGACCCGCAGGGAGCGCACCGGCATAGGCCGCGACAGCCGCGCTTTCCGCCGGATCCAGCAATTGGCTGATGCGCAGCATCACCTCGCCGGGATCCGTCCGGCGCGCCGACTG
>CALCBC010000039.1 GCA_937898525.1 uncultured Sphingomonadales bacterium | reverse complement strand
CTGGCACTGGCGCAGGCGCTGGCGTCGAGTTCCGACACCGCCATGGCGGTCGCGCCGGATCCGGTCCCCGGCCAGCATGCAGCGGACTCCGCGGCGACCGCGCTCACGGCATCGATCGCCCTGATCGAACCCGTCGACCTCTACAGCCAGGTCGACCGCAGCGTGAAGTACGGCTTCCTGTTCATCGGCTTCACGTTCCTCACGTTCCTGATGTTCGACGTGGTCGGCGGAGCCCGGGTTGCGACGGCCGAGTACCTGCTGACCGGGGCGGGGCTGGTGCTGTTCTTCGTGCTGCTGCTCGCCTTCGCCGAAGTGATCGGGTTCGGCTGGGCTTACGTTGCAGCCAGCGTGGCGATCATCGGCCTGCTGACCGCCTACAGTGCGGCGGTGCTCAGGAGCCGCCGGCGGGCCGGGTTCGTCGGCGCGCTGCTCGTGGGGCTTTACGGGCTGATCTACCTGCTGCTCAGCCTCGAGGCGCTGAGCCTGGTGATCGGCTCGGTGCTGCTGTTCCTCGCGCTCGCCGGGGTCATGTACGCGACCCGCAACGTCGACTGGTCGCAGGTCGGGCGGGACGACGAAACCACCGCATGACCACACGGCGTCCTCCCCGTTCCGGCGTCCGCCGGGCGGGGAGGGCTCCCGACTTCTACCGCACGATCTCGTCGCAGCGGCTGTCGTCGCCGGAATCGAGCGCCAGTCGCAGCGCCTGCATCCGTTGCGCGCTGGTGCCGTGGGTGAAGCTTTCGGGGCTGACCTCCCGTCCGGCGCGGCGCATCAGCGTGTCGTCGCCGATCGCGCTGGCCGCGGTCATCCCCTCCTCGAAGTCGCCGGGCTCGATCGCGTCGCGGTTCTTGCCCGCCCAGGCGCCGGCGTAGCAGTCGGCCTGCAGTTCCATCAGCACTTGCGCCTGGTTGGCCTGCGACGGGCTCGACTGCTGGAAGCTGCGGACCTGCCCGGCGATCCCGGTCAGGTGCTGGATGTGGTGACCGTATTCGTGAGCGATCACGTAGTAGCGGGCGAAGTCGCCGCCGGCGCCCATCTCGCGGTCGAGCTGGTCGTAGAAGGCGGTGTCGATGTAGATCGTCTCGTCGGCCGGGCAGTAGAACGGCCCCATCGCGCTCGACGCCGCGCCGCAGCCGGTCCTCACCCCGCCGCCGGATATGAAGTGCAGCGTCGGCTCGCGGAAGGCGACCCCGGCCTGGCGGAAGGCCGGCTCCCAGGTCTGGTTGAGGTTCATGAGCGCGTTGCAGGCCTCGGTCGCATAGGCGTTCTGCGTGCACAGCGCCTGCTCGTCCTGCGGTTGGTCGACCTGGGACGGTGAGCCTTGCTGCATGCCTTCCATCGTGCCGAGCATCTGTGCCGGATCCAGTCCGAACACCAGTGCCCCGATCAGCGCGATCACGATCGCGCCGCAGCCGAGCTGTCCGCCTCCACCGCCAGGAAAACCGCCGCCACCGCCCCTGACCTTGATCGAGCCGGTATCGAATGGGTTGAGCCGCATCCTGCCTCCCCGTGATTGTGCGCGTGCGAACAAAACACTGGACCGATGCCGCCCGGCGCGCTTCAGTTTCTGACAAGCCAATCGAACGGAGTCGAGAATGTTCCTTCAGGGCAAGCGTGCGCTCGTCACGGGTTCGACCTCGGGCATCGGCCTGGCGATAGCCCAGGCGCTGGCGGCGGAGGGCGCCTCGGTCGTGCTCAACGGCTTCGGTCCCGACGAGGAGATCGACCGGCTGTGCGGCGAGCTCGGTGCGACCTATGCTGCGGGCGACCTGACCACCACTATCGGCGTCGAGGAAATGATGGCCTCGGCCGGGCCCGTCGACGTGCTGGTCAACAACGCCGGCATGCAGCACGTCGCCCCCGTCGAGAGCTTCCCGCCAGAGAAGTGGGACGCGATCATCGCGCTCAACCTCTCGGCCGCGTTCCACACTTCGCGGCTCGCGGTGCCGCACATGAAGGCAAAAGGGTGGGGCCGGATCATCTGCACCGCCAGCGCCCATTCGCTCGCGGCGAGCCCGTTCAAGGCCGCCTACGTCGCCGCCAAGCACGGCATCGCCGGGCTGACCAAGGTGCTCGCGCTCGAACTGGCCGAACACGGCATCACCGCCAACTGCATCAGCCCCGGCTACGTCTGGACCCCGCTGGTCGAAAACCAGATCCCCGACACCATGGCCGCGCGCGGCATGACCCGCGAGCAGGTCGTCAGCGAGGTGCTGCTCGCCAAGCAGCCCACCAGGAAGTTCGTCCAGCCCGAGGAAGTCGCCGCGCTCGCGGTGTTCCTGTGCCGCGACGAGGCGCAGAACATCAACGGCGCCAACTACTCGATCGACGGTGGCTGGACGGCGGAATAGGCGCTCAACCGTCCGGGGGAGGCGCATGTCGGTCCGATCGTCTATCCTCGCGCTCGTCGCGGCAGCCTGCCTCGGCTGGCCTGTCGCTACGCGAGCGGCCGAGGCCGAGCCGCTCGATCCGGTCGACACGAGACGGGGCGGGCCGACGAAAGGCTTGATCGGGCGAATGGCCGCGCGATTGCAGTCCCTTTTCCCTGAGACTTCCCGCTGCTAACTCCTCCGGCGGAGGAGGGGGGGATCCTGTGAAAGTGTCGTATCGAGGCTGGCTGGCCATCGCCGCCGCCGCTGCGGGCCTGAGCGCTGTTCCCGCGGGCGCGCAGGATGGCGAATGGCAGTACGCGCAGAGCGCGGAAAGCTGCCGCGCCTACCGCACCGTCGAAGGCGCCGACGGGGCCTCGACGGTGCAATTGCGCACGTTCGGGCCGGGAAGCGCCGTCGAAATCACCGTCGCGGGCTCCGAGATCGCCCGGGAGCCGAACGCCGTCCGATCGGTCGAACTCGGCTGGGATGGCGAGGGATACGATCGCCATCAGGCCGGCGTGCTCGGCACGCTCGGCGGGGTTCCGAGCGTCAGCCTGCTCGCCGCTCATCGGCCGGCCGCCGCGTTCGGCTTCTTCTACGAGGAAATGGCGAGACACGTCTCGCGGCTCGATCCAACCGCCGAGACGATGCAGCTGCGGGTGGTCGGATATGCGCCGAAGGATCTTGCCGTTGGCCCGCTCGTGGAACCCCTGCGCCACCTCGAGGAATGCGAAGCCGCGCTGATGGACTCGTGGGGCTGGGGCCGCGACTACGCTGAGCACGTCGTCACACCCCCGGTGATGCGCGATCCACAGCGGTGGTTTCGCAAGGCCATCATCTATCCCGCGGTGCCCAACCTCAAGCGCATCAGCAGCCTTCTGCAGTTGCGCCTGAAGGTGGACGCTCGCGGGCGCGTGGCAGAATGCGTGGTCCAGTCGTCACCGGGCAGCAGTCAGTTCGGAAGCAGGAACTGTACCGGCTTGCGCCGGGAGGCCCGTTTCGACCCGGCGCTCGATGCGCAGGGTCAGCCGGTGGACAGTTACTTCCAGATCTCGGTCACGTTCGCGCGCTATGACTAGCGAGCTCTTGGCCGATCACCCGCTCGGCCGTGTCGTAGAGCTGCGCTCACCGCCCGGACCCGTCGCGTGCCGCGAAGTGTGAGCTCGCAACGGTGCCTCAGCCCCGCTTGATCCTGTCGAGCGCCTTGCCCTTGGCGAGTTCGTCGACGACCTTGTCGAGCTGGCGCAGCTGGCGTTCGAACGGGTCCTCGATCTGCTCGACGCGATAGCCGCAGATCACGCCGGTGATCAGGTCGCGGTTCGGGTTGAGCTGCGGAGCCTCCGCGAAGAAGGTCTCGAAGTCGGTCTCGCGCGCAATCTGATCGGCGAGGCCCGCGGCGTCGTATCCCGTCAGCCATTCGATCACCTCGTCGAGCTCGGCCCTGGTTCGTCCCTTTCGCTCCACCTTCTGAACGTACATCGAGTAGACCTTGGAGAACTTGATCGCGCGCAGGTTCATGCGGGCCATGGGCTCACGTCCTTCGATGCCGGCGGGAATGCGCTGAATAGACCGGAGGGCCTCGCGCGACAAACCGGCTGTCGGTTGCTGGCGTGGCCAGCCCGGGCGGGCGCTGCTAGCATTCACCGATGCGTACCGTCGCCCAGATACATCCCGCATACCGGGACGACATCGCCGACCTCGTCACCCGGCGGCCGCTGCCCGGACCCCGCGTCGAGCAGGTCGACCCGTTCCTGTTCCTCAATCACCACGGCCCGCAGGTCTATCCGCCGAACAACCGGGGGCTGCCGTTCGGCCCGCATCCGCACCGCGGGTTCGAGACCGTGACCTTCGTGCTCGAAGGCGAGCTGGCGCACTACGACAGCGGCGGGCACGAGAGCGTGATCGGCGCGGGCGGCGTCCAGTGGATGACGGCCGGGGCCGGCCTCGTCCATGCGGAGGTGTCGCCTCCCGCGTTCAAGCGCGACGGCGGCCCGCTCGAGATTCTCCAGCTGTGGGTCAACCTGCCGGCGCGGCTCAAGATGACCCCGCCGCGCTACACCGGGCTCCAGCGCGAGCAGCTTCTTCACTGGCCGCTGCCTGGGTCGGCCGGCGAGCTCGCGCTGATTTCGGGCGAGTTCGACGGTCGGGAAGGGCCGATCCGCTCGCTCACCGGCGTGGCGATGGCCGTCGTGCGCCTCGCAGGCGAGGCCCGCGCCGAGCTTCCCGCACCCCGCGGCCGCAGCGTCTTCTTCTACGTCGCCCGCGGCGCCGCGGCGGTCGGCTCAGCCGCGGTCGAGCAATGGAATCTCGTCGAGTTCCATGACGACGGCGATTCGGTCGCGGTCGAGGCAGGACCCGACGGGGCCACGCTGCTGTTCGGCCACGCCGACCCGATCCGCGAGCCCGTGGTCGCGCACGGCCCGTTCGTGATGAACAGCGCAGAGGAGATTCGCCAGGCGGTGCTCGACTACCAGGCCGGAAAATTCGCCGGGCAGGGCAGGTTGCTCGAAGTCGGTCAGTGACGCCACGCGCCGTTATGCCGCGTCCTTCGCCTTGGGGCGCGGGATCACCAGCGTCACGGCCGTCCCGGGACGGGCATCGGCGACTTCCAGTTCCCCGGAAAGCTGCGCCACGAGCCGCTGGATCAGCCGCGAGCCGAAGCTGCCCGACCGCTCGAGCCCCGCACCGGGCCCGACCCCCTTGTCGGCCACGGTGATCGCCAGCCGCGACTTTCCGCGCTCCTCGACCGAAAGCGCGATCGCACCCGGCGCGCCGTCATATGCATGCTTGAACGCGTTGGTCAGCAACTCGGTTACCACGAGCCCGAGCAGCAGCGCGCTCGGCCCCGGGATGCGAAGCGGCGCCACGTCCCGCGCGATGTGCTTGCGCCACTCGTCGCCCCAGGCGCTGGCGAGATCGTCGGTCAGCTCGGCGAAAAAGCTCTCGAGGTTGACCAGCTCGAGGTCGTCGGAGCGCCACAGCCGCCGGTGCAGCACCGAGATCGACTGGATCCGGTCTCGTGCCAGTTCGAGCTGGCGGCGCGAGGCGGCGTCCTCGACTTCGTTTTCCTGCAGCCGCAGCATCGAGGTCACCAGCTGGAGGTTGTTCTGCACCCGGTGGTGCACCTCGCGCATCAGCAGGTCCTTCTGCTCGAGCGCCGCGTCCCTGGCCTCGAGCGTCTCGCCGAGATGGCGATTGAGGTCGTTCAGCGCCTTGCGCTCGGCGATCTCTCGCAGCCGCACCGCCAGCTGCCGCGCCGCGTCGAGCTCGTTCGGTCGCCACGGGCGCGACCGGCCGCGCACCTGCTCGGCCCAGATCTCGAACGAACGCCGCGGGCACAGCGTGCCGGACTCGTCGCGGTCTGCCGGCGCGTGCGGGTTGCCCGCCCAGTTGACCGTCTCGACCTCTTCGGCGCGAAACCACAGCACGACGAACGCCGGGCGGCGCGAGACCACGGCTGTGAGCAGCCCGCTGGCCTTTGCGGTCCACTCGGCTGCCGCCGGATAGCTTTCCGAGAGGCGGTCGGTCGCGCGAACCACGCGCGAACGCTCGAGGGCATCGCCGGCGAGCTCGCGGATCGCGGGCAGCGGAGGCGTCACGCCGTGGGTGACGAGCTCCTCGTCGAACAGGATCGCGACCCCGTCCGAGGGTATCGCGCCGAGCAGGCGCTCGGGGTGCCGGGCGAGGCCTTCGCCGAGGCTCTCGGCGCCGGCGAGGTACGGCAGTACTTCCTCGCGCCGCTGGATCAGGCGCAGCGCTTCGCGATGCGAGGCTTCCTCCTCGAGCCGCGCGATCGCGCCTTCGAGCGAGAGCGCGACGTGGCGCGCCATCTCGCGACGTTCGTGGCCGATCGGCCGCGGCGTCATGTGGTGGCAGGCGATCAGGCCCCACAGCTCGCCGCCGTGGACGATCGAGACCGAGGCCGAGGCCCCGACACCCATGTTCTTGAGGTACTGGATGTGAACCGGCGACACGCTCCTCAGCAGCGCCCCGCCGAGGTCGATCGCTTCGCCGGGGCTGCGCAGCGGCACCGGCTCGTAGCCGACGTCGGCGATCACCCGGATACGGTTGGTCAGGTACAGCGCACGCGCCTGGCGCGGGATGTCGCTCGCCGGGTAGCGGTGGTTGAGCAGCGGGTCGATCGTCGGTTCGCGCGCCTCGGCAATCACCTGGCCACTGCCGTCCGGGAGAAAGCGATAGACCATCACCCGGTCGTAGCCGGTGATCGTGCGCACCGCTTCGGCGGCCGCCTCGGCCGCCGTCCCGAGATCGGCCGCTTCGCCGATCGCGGTCGCCGAGGCGAGCAGCCCGGCAAGCGCCTCGGCCGTTCCGACCGCGTCGGCCCGCCGCTCGAGCTCGACCAGCAGGTGCTCGCCCGAACGATGGGCGAAGACGTCGAATCCCTCGATCGTGCCGACGTGCTGCGCATTCTCTGCGGAGCGCGCCGCGTCGAACGGCAACCGGTCGAGGTCGAACAGCTCGCCGAGCGCGTGTCCGAGCACGGGCCGCCACAGCGCCTCGGCGTTGTCCGAGGCGGCGCGCACCACGCCGTCGGCGTCCACCGCCAGCAGCAGGCCGTGCGGCTGGATCGAGCCGGGAATGCGGATCGGTTCGCGTTCGCAGGCGCTGAGGTCGAGTTCGGGTGTATTGTCAGGCATCGACCGGCTCCGCCTGTCCGATCAGGGCTTCGAACGCAGAGAACGCCGCCAGGGCGCCCGCGATGATCTCGTCGCGCGCTTCGGGTTCCGACCCGGCCCGCTCGAGCCCCGCGCACAGCCGCTGCCAGTCCTGCGCCGCGCCGGGTGTTCCGCGGAAGAAGCGGCGCCCGCGTTCTGCCTGGCCGAACAGGTAGTCCAGCTGGCGATGGATCACGCGCCCGCCGAAGATCGATCCGTCGATCACGTAGCGCCAGCCGAGCCGCGCTGTGGCGGTTCGCGGCCCGGCGAGCCGCGGCGCGGGGGCGGGTGGCACGCCGAGTGCCGCGAGGTCGTCGTGCAGCAGGGCAAGGCGCGCCGGCGTGATCGGCACGTGCTCGCTCGCCGCGATGTAGCAGGCGCCTAGCCGGCCGAGCAGCTCGGCGTAGCCCGCAAGCGCCAGCTCGCCTCGTGCCAGCGCTGCGAAAGAGGGAGCCCGGTGGAGCCGTTCGTGCACCGGGCCGGTCGCATTGCGCAGCGCAACACGCACCGCCTGTCCACCAACAAGTCCATTCATTGCCGCACGGTTCGCACGCGGGCAGTTCAAAAGCAAACTGTTCCCAGACATTTGTGGAATCGCTCCCGCCCCCGTCGCTGGGCTGCCCGGCGCTTGTACCTGGACGCCCACTAGCGATTGCCGCAAACCGCGTTTACATGGGCCGCCACGAATCGTTCCCCCCAAGGTAAAGTGGCATCCATGGAAATCGAGACCGGCCTCACTTTCGACGACGTCCTGCTGAGGCCGGCCGAAAGCGACGTTCTCCCCAGCCAGGCCAGCACGAAGACGCGGCTGACGCGCGAGATCGGGCTCAACATCCCGCTGCTGTCGGCCGCGATGGATACGGTGACCGAGGCCGAGATGGCCATCGTCATGGCCCAGCTCGGCGGGATCGGCGTGCTTCACCGCAACCTGAGCATCGAGGAGCAGTGCGACGCGGTGCGCACGGTCAAGCGCTTCGAGAGCGGGATGGTCATCAATCCCGTCACGATCGGGCCGGATTCGACGCTCGGCGAAGCGCGCGAGCTGATGGTTCGCCACAAGATCAGCGGCATCCCGGTGACCGACGGCAATGGCAGGCTGTGCGGCATCCTGACCAACCGCGACGTGCGGTTCGCCGACAATCCGCTGCAGCCGGTGCGCGAGCTGATGACCAGCGAGAATCTCGCCACCGTCAGGGAAGGTGTCAGCCAGGACGAGGCGCGGCGCATCCTGCACCAGCGGCGGATCGAGAAGCTGCTGGTGGTCGACGATGCGTTCCGCTGCGTCGGGCTGATCACGGTCAAGGATATCGAGAAGGCCGTGCTCTATCCGGATGCGACCAAGGATCACGTCGGCCGCCTGCGGGTCGCCGCTGCCACCACGGTCGGCGACAAGGGGTTCGAGCGGACCGAGGCGCTGGTCGACGCCGAGTGCGACGTGATCGTCATCGATACCGCGCACGGCCACAACAAGGAAGTCGCCCGCTCGGTCGAGCGCGTGAAGCGGCTCTCGAACTCGGTCCAGGTCATCGCCGGTAACATCGCCACCGCCGAGGCCGCGAAGGCGCTGGTCGACGCGGGGGCGGATGCGATCAAGGTCGGCATCGGCCCCGGCTCGATCTGCACCACGCGCGTCGTCGCGGGCGTCGGCGTGCCGCAGCTGACGGCGATCATGGAAGCGGCCAGCGCGGCGGGCGATGCCCCTGTCATCGCCGACGGCGGCCTCAGGACCTCGGGTGACGCGGCCAAGGCGCTCGCCGCCGGCGCCTCGACGGTGATGATCGGCTCGCTGCTCGCGGGCACCGAGGAAGCTCCGGGCGAGACCTTCCTCTACCAGGGGCGCGCCTACAAGGCCTATCGCGGGATGGGCTCGGTAGGGGCGATGGCCCGCGGCTCGGCCGACCGGTACTTCCAGCAGGACATCAAGGACCAGATGAAGCTCGTCCCCGAGGGGATCGAGGGCCAGGTTCCCTACAAGGGCCCGGCGCGCGACGTGGTCCACCAGCTGGTCGGCGGCATCAAGGCGGCGATGGGCTACACCGGCTCGGCGACGATCGAGGACCTGCAGAAGCGCGGCAAGTTCATCCGCATCACCAACGCGGGCCTCTCCGAGAGCCACGTCCACGACGTGACGATCACCCGCGAGGCCCCGAACTACCCGACCCGCTGACCGGCATCCCGGCGAAAGCCGGGTCCTCGTTCCACAAGCGGGTGGCAATGGCGTGCGGTCCCGGCTTTCGCCGGGATGACGGGGTCGAGTTGATGCGCCCTTCGCATCAACCCCCTTCCAATGCAGGAATCGCTCTGCTTCCGTTCAAACCATGAGGCCTGTACCCCGTCCGATCCGCTCACGCCGTCGCTCCACGGCCAGTGCCACCATTGGTACCAACCGCGGAGTCGAGCGATGACGCCGGCCGCCCGTGTCGAGGCCGCGATCGGTCTGCTCGACAAGATCATCGATTCGGCGCTCGCGCTGGGCCCGCCGGCCGACCGCATCCTTGCCGACTGGTTCCGGGCGAACCGCTTTGCAGGGTCCAAGGACCGGCGGGCCGTGCGCGAGCTGGTCTTCCGCGCCATCCGGGCCTGCGGACCGGTACCCCCGAGCGGCCGGGCAGCCATGCTCCGGCTGGTGGCCGAGGATCCCGAGCTGCGGCCCCTGTTCGACGGCTCGGCCTACGGACCTGCGCCGATCGCGGAAGATGAGCCGGTCGCCGAGGGCGGCGTCGCCCCCGGCTGGCTCGCCGGACGGCTTGCTGCCTCGGGGATCGACGGCGCAGAGGCTCGGACGTTGCTGGATCGGGCCCCGCTCGACATCCGGGTCAACGCGCTCAAGGCCGACCGGGCGGCGCTTTCCCTGCCGCTGGCGGGAGAACCGCTGCCGAGCGCGCAGGGCCTGAGATTGCCGCACGGCACGCAGGTCGACAGCTGGGCCGAGTATGCCGAGGGGCTGGTGGAGATCCAGGATTGTGGCAGCCAGCTCGCCTGCGAGGCCGTCGGCGCGCGGCCCGGCGAGACCGTGGTCGACCTGTGTGCCGGTGCGGGCGGAAAGACCCTCGCCCTGGCGGCCGCGATGCGCAACCAGGGCACCCTGGTCGCCGCGGATACCGATCGCGGCCGCCTGTCCCGGCTCGCTCCGCGTGCCGAGCGGGCGGGGGCGCTCGTCGCCGCGACCGTGCTGCTCGATCCGGGAAAGGAGCTCGAGGCGCTCGCCGTCTGGCGCGACAGGGCCGACGCGGTGCTGGTCGACGCGCCCTGTTCGGGTAGCGGTACCTGGCGGCGCAGTCCCGAGGCGCGCTGGCGGCTGACCGAACCCGGCGTGGAGCGCCTCGTCGCGCTCCAGCGTCGCCTGCTCGACGTCGCCGCCGAGCTGGTCCGGCCGAGCGGGCGGCTGGTCTACGTCACCTGCTCGCTGCTCGACGAGGAAGGCCCGGAGCAGGTGGGCGCCTTTCTCGCGGCCCATCCGGGGTGGACCGCCGATCCGCCGCAATTGCCGCTCGGACAGCGGCGCGGGCCGGGGACGCGCCTGACGCCCTTCCGCGACGGGACGGACGGATTTTTCATCGCACGTCTAGAAAAGCCATGATAGCTTCCGACCTCATGGCTGATCCACGCCATCTGGATGGGACTGGTCTCAAGGAGCTACTGATGCGTTACACTCCCGCTGCGCTTGCTCTGTCGCTGCTGGTCGCGGTTACCGCCAGCGCCGGCCAGGGAGCCGAGCGGCAGGCCGACCCGCGGGCGGCCGCGCTGGCGGCGGAAGGGCGTAGCGAGCTCGCCGAGGGGCGGGTCCAATCGGCGATCGACGCCTTCGAGGCGGCGCTGGCAGTCGACCCCGCCTACACCGAGATCTATCTCGACCTCGCCGAGGCGGCGCGCGCCGAGGGTCTCCAGGGCAAGGCAATCCATTACTACCGCGAGGCGCTCAAGCGCGATCCCAACAACTTCGCCGCGATCTCGGGCGAGGGCGAGGCGCTGATCGAGAAGGGCGCGATCGACAAGGCCCGTCGCAATCTCGCGCAGCTCGAATCGCTGTGCGGCGACGACTGCGCCGAGACCCGCCAGCTCGCCGCCGCGCTGGCGCGCGGCCCGCAATCGGCCGTGCTGACCGCCGAGGCGGTCACGCCGTCGACGGTGGTGACGCAGAACTAGCGCCACCCCGCCTGCGCCGCTCGTCATCCTGAACCTGTTTCAGGACCCATCGCGCCGCAGCCACGGAGCTGGCCGGGTGTGCGCCACCTTGTGGCATGGTCGATCCTGAACCGAAGGCTCCGCGCTTGCCGGGAAACGGGCCCTGAAACAGGTTCGGGATGAAGGTTGCGATCAGTCAGCGGACTTGGGCAACCGATCGCGAAATCCCTCCACGATCGCCGCATAAACCTCGCGCTTGAACGGCACGATCAGCTCCGGCAGCAGCTCGGGGTCGACCCACTTCCACTCGCAGAATTCGGGATGGTCGTCGGCGGCAATGTCGATGTCGCGATCTTCGCCGGTGAACCGGGCAAGGTACCAGGTCTGCCGCTGGCCGCGGTACCGGCCACCCCACAGCTTGCCCTCCAGTTCCGGCGGGAGGTCGTAGTACAGTTCCTCCGGCAGCCGGCCGACGATCTCGACGTGGGCCGGGCTGACGCCGATCTCTTCTGCGAGCTCGCGCAGCATTGCCTGGTCGAGATCCTCGCCGTCGTCGACGCCGCCCTGCGGCATCTGCCACCAGTCACCTTCCCGGTTGTCGATCCGCTTGCCGACGAAAGCCTGGCCCTCGTGATTGACCAGCATGACGCCGACGCAGGGACGATATCGAGTGGGATCGCGATCGCTCATGCGGCGTTCGCATAGCAACGCCAGTGGGTATTTCCACCGCGACCATTGCCTGCGCGACAGAAAAACTTAATTGCCGATACCGACGAGGAATCCTACGTCGCGGGCCCATAACCGCACAAGACGGGCGCCCCGCAGCGCCAACAGGATCAAGCGATGGCAACTCTGGCGGCCGAACGACCGGCCCAGGCACAGGCTCCGGAAGCGGTGGTGGTCCGCTTCGCGGGCGACAGCGGCGACGGCATGCAGCTCACCGGCGGGCAGTTTACCCTGTCCACCGCGCTCGCCGGCAACGACCTCGCCACCTTCCCGGACTTCCCGGCCGAGATTCGCGCGCCGCAGGGCACGCTGTTCGGCGTCTCGGCGTTCCAGATCAACTTCGGCTCGACCGAGATCGACACCGCCGGCGACGCGCCCGACGTGCTCGTGGCGATGAACCCGGCGGCGCTCAAGGTGAACCTCGGCGCGCTCAAGCCGGGCGGGCTGATCATCGCCGACACCGGCGAGTTCACCAGGCGCAACCTCGAGAAGGCGAAGTACGAGACCAACCCGCTCGAGGACGGCAGCCTCGCCAGGTGGGACGTGCTCGCGTTCGACATTTCGGCGCTGACGATCGAGGCTGTGAAGCCGTTCGGCCTCGGCAACAAGGACGCGCTGCGCTGCAAGAACATGTGGACCCTCGGCCTTGCGCTGTGGATGTTCGATCGCGACCGCCAGCCGCTGATCGACTGGCTGAACGTCAAGTTCGCCAGGAAGCCCGAGATCGCCGCCGCCAACGTCGCCGCGCTCAACGCCGGCCATGCCTATGGCGAGACCGCCGAGCTTTCCGGGCCGCTGCGCCAGTTCCACCTCGCGCCGGTCAAGACCGAGCCCGGCCTCTACCGCACGATCACCGGGGCCGAGAGCGTCAGCCTCGGCCTCGTCGCGGGGGCGCAGCTCGCCGGACTGCCGATGTTCTTCGGCGGCTACCCGATCACCCCGGCTTCGGCGATCCTGCACCACCTCGCGCGGCTCAAGGAGTTCGGCGTCACCACCTTCCAGGCCGAAGACGAGATCGCCGCGATCTGCGCCGCGATCGGCGCCTCCTACGCCGGCCAGCTCGGGGTGACCTCGTCGTCGGGCCCGGGCATCGCGCTCAAGACCGAGGCGATGGGCCTTGCGATCATGACCGAGCTGCCGCTGGTGATCGTCAACTCGCAGCGCGGCGGGCCCTCGACCGGCCTGCCGACCAAGACCGAGCAGAGCGACCTCTACCAGGCGGTCTACGGTCGCAACGGAGACGCGCCGCTACCGGTGATCGCCGCCCGTTCGCCGGCCGACGCGTTCGAAGTGGCGATCGA
>CALCBC010000038.1 GCA_937898525.1 uncultured Sphingomonadales bacterium | reverse complement strand
CAGCCGGTCGACGGCAAGCCCGCCAGCGTCGGCAACGGCGCCCACGTCGGCTTCATCGCCGAGAGCCGGGCGCAGGTCGACGAATTCCATCGCGTCGCGCTTGCCAGCGGCGGAACCGACGACGGCCCTCCCGGCCTGCGGCCCGAGTACGACGGCAACTACTACGCCGCCTTCGTCCGCGACCCCGACGGCAACAAGGTCGAGGCCGTCTGCTTCATGGCCCGGTGACCCTGGGCCAGGGCGGCGCGATGACGTACGCGAAAGACGCCACCGGCCCGTTCTACCACGGCACCCGCGCCGATCTTTCCGTCGGCGACCTGCTGGTGCCCGGACGGACCTCCAACTACGCCGACCGCAAGCTGTCGTGGATCTATTTCTCGGGCACGCTCGACGCGGCGATCTGGGGCTGCGAGCTGGCGAAAGGCGACGGCCGCGAGCGGATCTACGTGGTCGAGCCGACGGGCCCGTTCGAGGACGATCCCAACCTCACCGACAAGCGCTTTCCCGGCAACCCGACGCAGTCCTACCGTTCGCGCGACCCGCTGCGGATCGTCGGCGAGGTCGAGAGCTGGGAGCCGCACCCGCCCGAGCGCCTGGCCGCGATGAAGGCGGCGCTCGCGCGGATGGAAGCCGAGGGCGGGCCCGAGATCATCGACTGATCCGGGCCCGCCGCCCCTTCCCGTCCGTGTGTCAGCCGCCGAGTCCGTCGACCGCCTTGCTGACGAGGATGTTGACCGCCACGCGGCGGTTCTGCGCCTTGCCCTGCGGCGTCGAATTGTCCGCCACCGGGTCGGCCTCGGACATGCCGGTCGGGGTCAGCATCCGCCACGGCGCCCAGCCGCACTTCTGCTGCAGGTGGTTGACGACCCGGCCCGCGCGGCGCTCGCTGAGTACCTGGTTGTAGTCCTCGTCGCCATCGGCATCGGTGTAGCCGACCACCAGCAGCAGTGCGTTGTCGGTCGCCTGGGCCTCGGCCGCGGTGGCGCAGAGCTCGGCCTCGGCGGCCGGGGTCAGGTTCCACTTGTCGGTGTCGAAGTAGACGTTGGTCGTGCGCTTGATGTTGTACTGGTCGATGTCGCCGAAGCGCCCGCGCAGCGCCTCGGTGGCGGCGGCGTTCTCGGCGATCGCGGCCTCGTTCTCGCCGAACCGCTGGGCGGTGCCGGTGTGGATCATCGACGCGGTCTGCAGGTTGCTGTTCTTGAAGCGGACCCGGCTGGCGACGAGGCCGCCTTCCCACTCCACGGTCTGCACGGTTACCGGCAGGCCGTTGAGCAGCGCATCCGCGCCGAGCGAAGTGCGCTGGAGGCCGAGGAACCCGCCGCTCGAGCGGATGTCGGTCGCCTGCGAGATCATCACCGTGGTCACGGTGCCGTCGGCCGCGGTGACCTGGATGCCGTCGCGCCCGCGGGCCGAGATGGTGCCTTCGATCTCGGGGCCCTCGGTGAGCCCGGTCAGGTCGGCCGGCACCTCGCCGGTGACGGTGATCGGGTCGGTGGCGCCCTGAGCCGAAAGGCCGCTCCACGCGGGTACGGCCAGCAGGGCCAGCGCAACGGGCGCCAGGGCTCGGTTGGGAAGACTTCTCATCTACGCTTCTCCTTCAGGATTCCGTCCGCAGCCGGCGCGGCGCGCCGTCGGCCGCTGCGCCGGGCGCGCGGCCTGGAAGTCCCCCGTTGCGTCGATCGTCACTGCCTTGCCTGCCGCGTTTCACGCCCCGGGCGCGGGACTGTTCAGGCCAAGCTTGCGGGCAAATGAACGGTTCCCGCGGCCGCAGCGGGTTTACCGGCAGGCCGGGCGGATCGCGCGGCGAACCGCACCGATCGGTGCTGGAGCAGGCGCCTCGGAGCGGCGTCCTAGGACGTCGGAGACGGCGCCACCGGGTCCACCGCCGCGTCGGGCAGCGCGGCGAGCTGCTCGCGGGTCAGCGTGGTCTGCACGTCGGTCTCGTCGCCGTCGGGGCGCGTGGTCAGCCCGTCGAGCGGAACGATCACGAAGCGGTCGGGATCGCTGTCGTCGATCTCGACCACCAGCCCCTCGATCTTGCCGTCGAGCCCGCGGCGGACCTGCTCGACGTCGCCGAGATCGGTGCCGTCGGCGGCGACGAGGTCGGCATCGAGCAACTGACGTTCGGTCAGGCCGAGCGCGACGATCGTGTCGCCCGCCGCCGCGGCGCTGGCATCGGCCTGGCGCTCGATCAGGTCTTCGGTGCGGTCGGCCTGGCGCTCGGCTTCGGATTCGCAGGCCGCGAGGGCCAGGGCGAACAGCGGCAGCGTGGCTAGCGGGGCAAGGCGCATGGGACGGGTCCTCCGTGGATGGAACACCCCCTCAACCCGCGTCCGCACGGCCCGTTCCGCGCGCGGCCGCCGTTTCCACTTCCGAAGCGGAACGACCCCTGCCGCTGCTGCGTATCCCTGGCATGGCCGGCCGTTCCCCGCCGATCTACACCATCGGCCACTCGACCCTGACGATCCCCGCGTTCGTCGACCTGCTGCGGGTCGGCGAGGTGAGGCTGGTGGCCGACATCCGCACGGTGCCGCGCTCGCGCGCCAACCCGCAGTACAACCGCGACACCTTCCCGGGCGCGCTGGCCGGGTACCAGGTCGACTACCGCTATCTCGCCGCGCTCGGCGGGCTGCGCGGGCACACGCCCGGCGTCGATCCGGAGGTCAACGGGCTGTGGCGCAACCGCAGCTTCCACAACTACGCCGACTATGCGCTGACGGAGGCGTTCGCCGAGGGACTGCGGGAGCTGCTCGCGCTCGCGGCCGATCGGCGGTGCGCGATCATGTGCGCGGAAGCGGTCTGGTGGCGCTGCCACCGCCGGATCGTCGCCGACTACCTGCTCGCGCGCGGGCGCGAGGTGTTCCACCTGATGGCGCCGGGCCGCGCCGAACCCGCGAGTCTCACGCCGGGCGCGGTCGTCGCGGGCGGCTCGGTGACCTACCCGCCGCCTGCGCAAGACAGGCCGCGCGCGGCGTGATATACTCTCGGCGCCGCGTGTTTCCCGGCGTCGCGACAGGAGAGAAGCGATGGCAATCACCGGAAAGATTCTTGCGGTGTCCGTGGCTCTCGGCCTCCCGGCCGCGGCCGCGGCGCATCACGGCTGGGCCTGGACCGAGGACGAGGAAAGCCGGCTCAGCGGGACGATCGAGTCGATCAGCTTCGGCAATCCGCACATGCACCTGCAGCTGCGCAACGACCAGGGCACCTGGGAAGTCGACCTCTCGCCGCCGATCGTGGCGCAGGGCTCGGGCTTCGGCCCCGGGGCGGCCAAGGCCGGCGACCGGGCGGTCATCACCGGCCACCGCGCGCGCGACGCGGGCACGCTCGCCTTCAAGGGCGAGACGATCACGGTCAACGGCAAGACCTACGACGTCTACCCGCAGCGCGAGAAGACGCTCCGGCCCACCGGCTGACCGGCCCGACGGTCGGCAACGGCGCCAGGCCCGTCCGCGTGCCCGCTACCGCGTTCGCGACTACCCGCCGATCTCGGCGCATACCGTCACTGCGCGGGCCGCGCTGCCGCGACCCGGCCTGCCCGCTCGGGCCGGGGCCGGGTTCACAGCGTTGCCAGCAGGGCCAGGCCAAGCGCGAACAGCACGATCACCACGGCCGAGTCATAGCCCATCTTGAACACCGTTCGGTCGCGATGCTCGAGCAGACCGACCAGGAACACGCCGATGAGCGAGGCGCCCAGCAAGGCCGAGACGACCTCGAACGCCCCCAGTTCGTCGACGATCGGGCCGCCTTCGAAAAGTGCATCGCCAAGCGGCAGCAGCGCCAGGTTGACGAAATTGGTCCCGAGCACCTGGCCGAAAGCCATCTCCGGTCGCCTGAGGCGTAGCGCGGTGACGATCGTCGCCAACTCGGGAGTCGAGGTCGCCAGCCCGATCAGCGCGAAGCCGACCAGCGCGCTGGTCATCCCCGTCTGCTCGGCTATCGCATCGCCCGTCTGTGACAGCGTATAACCGGCGGCGAAGATGAGGGCCCCGTTGAACGCGACGAGCAGCCACAGGCGCGACAGCGTGCGTGGGTCGTGACCGGGGTCCTCGGCCCCGCCTTCCGCTCCGTCTTCACTCGCTTCGAGCTTCCATGGCGAGCGCCGGTCATACCCGGTGGCGATCCGGAAGGCCCCGATGCTGAGCGCACAGATGGCGAGGCTCGCTACCCCGAGTCCCATGATCTCGACGTCGCCGACGGTCACCGCGACCGCGACCGCGACAAGCACCAGCATGCACAAGGTCGCCATCATCAGCGTCGAGGGCCGCACGACCGTGCCGGTCACGGCTTCGCGACCGATCCAGGCGTCGGCGACGGCAAGGAGCAATACATTGATCGCAGCGCTGCCGAGCAGGTTGTTCACCGCGAGCGCCGGGTTTCCGCCGAGCGATGCGGTGACGACGTTGGCCACTTCCGGCAACGAGGTGATCCCGCCGAGCAGGAGCATGCCCACGAATACCCCGCTCAGCCGTTGCCGGTCGGCGATCACGTCAAGCTGCCGCGTGAGGCGCACGCCGGCGAACCACACCACGAGGCCGGCAGCGACGAAGATTGCAGCGTTCGCCCACAGTGGTGCCGATGCTGGGTCGGTCAGGGGCATAGCGCGCGAACGGGCGGCACCTCGGTCGCGTTCCGCTCAGGGGGTTGCAGACGCGAAGACCTTCGTCGCGACCGTCGCGCGTCGGGCTCAGCCCATCCCCTGCCACTGGCGGATCGCCTCGATCGGCCAGAACAGCATGATCACGTTGAGCGTGAGGTTGTCACGGATCGTCCACAGCGTCAGCAGCTCGAGCGCGATCGCCAGAGCCACGCTGGCGCGCACGGGCAGCCGCGCCGCGACGAGGAAGCCGACGACCATCCAGCCGATGTCGGCCGCCGAGTTGAGAATCGAGTCGCCGGTGTAACCCCAGCTCACGGTCACCGCGCGATAGCGGTCGATCACCATCGGGGTGTTCTCGATCACTTCCCATGCGGCCTCGACCAGCACGGCGATCGGCAGCGCCCAGCGCGCCGGCCTGCCGCCGAACAGCTTCCACCGGCGCCACAGCAGCCAGGCGAAGAAGTACATGATCAGCCCGTGGGTGAAGTGGCTCGGCGAGTACCAGTCGGTCACGTGCTGGCTGTTGCCGTTCGACTGCACCACGCCGTGCCACAGCTTGACCTCGCCGCAGGTGCAGATCGGCGGGCGGTCCATCGCGAACAGCAGCGCGACCGCCAGCGCGACGATCAGCAGCGTCGCCAACCAGGCGGCGCGGTGGGGCAGGAGACGGCGGACGATCAAGCGGCGGCCGTCATTCACGTTCCGCTGGCGAGGTACCAGCTGACGAATTCACCGGTGACGTCGCGCGAGCCGGCGGATTTCAGCGCATCGAGGTCGCGCGCTCGCGCCATGGCGAGCCCGGCGCAGCCGCGTTCGGCCGCGAACACCTCGGCGCGCTGGCTGACGCGCGCCTGCACCGGCGCGACAAGTGCCGCCTTCTGCGCGGCGTAGTCCTGCTCGAGCCTCGTCTGCTTGTCCTGCAGTTCGGCGTGCAGGCGCTGCAGTTCCTCGGTCTCGGATTCCTCGGTCAGCGGCGCCGTCGGCTGATCGCCGATGCCGAACGCCACTTCGCTCACGCCCTCGCTGGTTTCGCTGCGGGCGGCAATCCGTTGCTCGATGCGCGCGATCAGCGCCTTCGTCGCGTTGACCTCGTCGACCTGCGGACGAAGCCTGACGTCCAGTTCGCGGATCGCCGCGCCGAGCTCGCCGATGCCGGTCGGCGGATCGGACAGCAGAATCGCGACTTCGACGTAGCAGCCGCCGGCCGCTGCGGCCGGCTCTCCGCCCTGGGCAATGGCAGCGACTGGCAGCGCGGCCAACGCGAGCCCTGCGCCGACGATCGTCTTGGCCATGGCATTCTCCCCTGCGGCCATACTCTGCCCTTCGCGCGCAATTGACAAGCGCCGTGAACCGCCGGTCGTGCATCATGGCCAAGGGCAGCCGCCCATTGCCCTCGCCCGCCGAGCCGCTAAGGCTCGATCCATGAGCGGACGCGATTGCGACATCGCCATCGTCGGCGGCGGGCTGGCCGGCGGGCTGATCGCGCTCGCCCTCGCCCGGTCGCGAAGCGACCTCGCCGTGCGATTGATCGAATCCGGTCCCAAGCTCGGCGGCAACCATCGCTGGAGCTGGTTCGAAAGCGACCTTTCCCCGGCCGGGCGCGAGCTGATGCAGGCGTTTCGCCAGTCGCGCTGGGACGCAGGTCACGACGTGCGCTTCCCGGGCTTTGCCCGCACGCTGTCGACGCCCTATCGCTCGCTGTCCTCGGCGGATTTCGCCGGCGACCTCGAGCATCTGCTGCTGCAGGGCACGATCCGCACCGATGCGCCCGTGGAGGATCTCGCGGCGGACACGGTGAGGCTGGCCACGGGCGAACGCGTCCGTGCGCGCGCCGTCATCGACTGCCGCGGCTTCGAGCCGACGGGCGACCTGTCGGGCGGGTGGCAGGTATTCATGGGCCGGCGCCTGCGCATGCAGCCGCCTCACGGCATCGACCGCCCGGTGATCATGGACGCCACGGTCGAACAGCTTGGCGGCTACCGTTTCGTCTATGTCCTGCCGCTGGCGAAGGACGAGCTGTTCGTCGAGGACACCTATTACCAGGACACGCCGGCGCTCGACCGATCGGCGCTGTCCGCCCGGCTCGACCAATACTGCGCCGCGAACGGCTGGGGCGGCGATGTCGTCGGTGAGGAAACCGGCGTGCTCCCGGTCGTGACCGGCGGCGACTTCACCGCGTTCCAGCGCGCGCAGCGGATCGAAGGCGCGGCTGTCGCGGGCGCACGTGGCGGATTCGTACACCCGCTGACCAGCTACACGCTGCCGTTCGCGGTCGAGACGGCGCTGGCGATCGCCGCCGACGCCGACCTGCCGGGTCCGCAGCTCGCGGCAATGCTCGAGGCGCGCGCGCGGCGGCACTGGGACGATACGCGCTTCTACCGCCATCTCGGCGCGATGCTGTTCGGCGCGGCGCTGCCCGATGAGCGCTGGCGCGTGTTCGCGCGCTTCTATCGCTTACCCGAGCCGCTGATCGAGCGGTTCTACGCCGGCCGCTCGACGCTCGCCGACCGCGCGCGGATTCTCTGCGGCCGCCCGCCTGTCCCGATAGGCCGCGCCCTCCGCGCCATCCTACCCCACAGGGGGAGGGGGACCTTGCGCAGCACGGTGGAGGGGCACGCACCACCTGCCGAACGCCGGCGGCGCGCCCCCTTCCACCAGCCTGCGGCCGGTCCCCCTCCCCGTTCCGGGGAGGATGCATGAGTCTCGGGGGCAAGCGCGCCTGCGTGATCGGCGCCGGGTTCGGCGGGCTGGCGCTCGCCATTCGCCTCCAGGCCGCGGGCGTCGCGACGACGCTGATCGAAGCGCGCGACAAGCCCGGCGGGCGTGCCTACTACTGGCAGAAGGACGGCTTCACCTTCGACGCCGGTCCGACGGTCATCACCGACCCAAATTGCCTGCGCGAACTGTGGGCGCTGACCGGCCACGACATGGCCGAGGACGTCGAGCTGATGCCGGTCTCGCCGTTCTACCGCCTCAGCTGGCCAGACGGGACCAGCTTCGATTATTCGAACGACGAGGTCGAGCTGCGCCGCCAGATCGCCCGGCTCGATCCGGCCGACATCGCTGGCTACGACGCGTTCCTCGAATACGCTGCGGCGGTCTACGAGGAAGGCTACGTCAAGCTGGGCGCGGTGCCGTTCCTGAACTTCACCACGATGGTCAGGGCCGCCCCTGCGCTGATCAAGCACCGCGCCTGGCGGTCGGTCTATGAGACGGTTTCCAGCTTCGTCGGCAATGACAAGCTGCGCCAGGCGCTGTCGTTCCACACGCTGCTGGTTGGCGGCAACCCGCTGACCACGAGCAGCATCTACGCGCTGATCCACAAGCTCGAAAAGGACGGCGGCGTGTGGTGGGCGCGCGGGGGCACCAACCGTCTCGTCGCCGGCATGATGCGCCACTTCGAGCGGCTCGGCGGCGAGGTCCGGCTGCACGACCCGGTCGTGCGGATCGACGCCACGGCGACTCGCGCGAGCGAGGTCGAGACGTGCAGCGGCTGGCGCGGCCGGTTCGACGCCGTCGCCAGCAATGCCGACGTAGTCCACACCTACCGCGACCTGCTCGGCACCAACCCGCGCGGGCGGACGATGGCCAGGCGCCTCGCCGGCAAGCGCTTCAGCCCGTCGCTGTTCATCGTCCACTTCGGGATCGAGGGCAGCTGGCCGGGCATTCCCCATCACATGATCCTGTTCGGACCACGCTACGAGGGCCTGCTCGCCGACATCTACGACCACGGCGTGCTGCCGGCAGACTTCTCGATCTACCTGCACCACCCGACCGTCACCGACCCGTCGATGGCGCCGGCCGGCAAGAGCACGTTCTATGCGCTCGTCCCGGTCGCCCACATGGGCAAGCTGACGATCGACTGGGAGCAGGTCGGGCCGCTGCTCGAGCAGCGCATCCTCGCCGAGGTCGAGCGGCGGCTGATCCCTGACCTGTCCGATCGGATCGTGACGAAGTTCCACTACGCTCCGCGCGACTTCGCGCTCGACCTCAGTGCCCACCTCGGCAGCGCCTTCAGCCTCGAGCCGCTGCTGACCCAGAGCGCCTGGCTGCGCTGTCACAACCGCGACGACGTGATCGGCAACCTCTACCTGGTCGGCGCCGGCACCCACCCGGGCGCGGGCATCCCCGGCGTGGTCGGCAGCGCCAAGGCCACCGCAGGGCTGATGCTGGGAGACCTTGCCCGATGAACCGTTCGATCAAGCGTGTCGCGATCTACTGCGGCTCGGCGAGCCCGGAGAACCCGCGCTACGAAGAACTGGCGATGGAGATCGGCGACGCGCTCGCCCGCAAGGGCATCGGCGTGGTCTACGGCGGCGGCAAGCTCGGCCTGATGGGCGCGGTCGCGGCAGGTGCCCTGCTCGCCGGCGGCGAGGTGATCGGCGTGATCCCCGAAGCGCTGGTCGCCGCCGAGGTGGCCAACAGGGCCTGCACCGAACTGCACGTCGTGCAGACGATGCACGAGCGCAAGAAGGCCTTCACCGACCTCAGTGACGGGTTCCTGACCCTGCCCGGCGGAGTCGGCACGATGGACGAGCTGTGGGAGGCTGTTTCATGGGCCCAGCTCGGCTATCACGACAAGCCGGTCGGGCTGCTCAATCCGTACGGGTTCTACGACGGGCTGATCGCGTTCTATCATCGCATGGGCGAGAGCGGTTTCATCCGCCCCGAGCATCGCGGTATCCTGATCGTCGAGGAAGAACTCGACCCGCTGCTCGAGCGCATGGCCGCCTACGTCCCTCACCGCCCGATCTTCCGCATGAAGGCGGACGAGCTGTGACGGACGCGGTGGAGCCGGGCTGATGGCGATCCGCCCGTTCCGCGACCGGCGCCCGCGGCTGCTGTCGCCGTCGCGTATCCTGCGCCCGACCCAGAGGCGCGCGGGCGGCGGGCGCGAGCGCGAGGAGCTGGTCGAGGAAGCCCGCGCGGCGATCGCCCGGGGCAGCAAGAGCTTCGCTTTCGCCAGCCGGCTGTTCGACCGCGGCACGCGCGAACGCGCCTGGCTGCTCTACGCCTGGTGCCGCCGATGTGACGACATCGCCGACGGACAGGAGTTTGGCAGCCGGCTCGGCGATCCGGAAGACGCCGAGAACCGCATCCAGGCGATCCGCGTGCTGACCCGCCGCGCGCTCGAGGGCGAGCCGACCGCCGACCCCGCGTTCGACGCCTTCGGCCAGGTCGCGCAGGAAGCCGGGCTGACCTCCGAAATGGCCGACGACGTCATCGCCGGGTTCGAACTCGACGCCGAGGGCTGGCGTCCGCGCACCGAGGCCGACCTGATGCGCTACTGCTATCACGTCGCCGGCGCTGTCGGGGTGATGATGGCGCGCGTGATGGGCGTACCGGCCGACGACACCGAAACGCTCGACCGCGCCTGCGACCTCGGCATCGCCTTCCAGCTGTGCAACATCGCCCGCGACGTATCGGAGGACGACGCCGCGGGGCGCTGCTATCTGCCGCTCGAATGGCTAGCCGAGGCCGACATCCCGCCCGGCGAGCACATGAAGCCGATGCATCGCGCCGCGCTCGTGCGGCTCGTCGCGCGGCTGGTCGACCTTGCCGAGGCCTACGAGGCGTCGGCCCGCCTCGGCACAGCGAAGCTGAGCTTCCGCCAGCGCTGGGCGGTGCTGACCGCCGCCAACGTGTATCTCGCGATCGGCGAGAAGGTCCGCGAGCGCGGCGAGCATGCCTGGGATCACCGCGTCCGCACCTCGTCGCGCGCGAAGCTCGCCGCGCTGTTCAAGGGCTTCATGGAATCGCTCGACGCCCCGCTGCCGGCTGCACCGCCGCCCTATACCCGCGGCCAGATCCTGCTTGCCGTGCGCATGGAAGGGCCGATCGCGCCGATGCCAATGACCCCGCTGCCCGACGAGGAAGGACGATGATCCGATCGTTGCTGATCGCCAACCGCGGGGAGATTGCCTGCCGGATCATCCGCACTGCGCGCCGGCTCGGCATCCGCACCGTGGCGGTCTATTCCGATGCGGACGCCAAGGCGCTTCACGTGCGCCAGGCCGACGAGGCCGTGCACATCGGCCCTGCGCCCGCGGCCGAGAGCTACCTGCAAGGCGAGCGCATCATCGAGGCCGCGAAGGCGACGGGCGCCGAGGCGATCCACCCGGGATACGGCTTCCTCAGCGAAAACGCCGCGTTCGCCGAGGCGGTCATGGCGGCAGGGCTGATCTGGGTCGGTCCGAAGCCGGAGAGCATCCGCGCGATGGGCCTCAAGGACGCAGCAAAGACTCTGATGCTGCAGGCCGGCCTCCCGGTCACGCCCGGCTATCTCGGCGAGGACCAGTCGCCCGAACGCCTGCTGGCCGAGGCCGAACGGATCGGCTGGCCGGTCCTCATCAAGGCCGTCGCCGGTGGTGGCGGCAAGGGCATGCGCAAGGTCGATGCTGCGCAGCAATTCGCTGAAATGCTTGAGTCCTGCCGCCGCGAGGCGCGCGCCAGCTTCGGCAACGACCAGGTCCTGCTCGAGAAGTTCATCGAGAGCCCGCGCCACATCGAGGTGCAGGTGTTCGGCGACACCCACGGCAACGTCGTGCACCTGTTCGAGCGCGACTGCTCGCTCCAGCGGCGCCACCAGAAGGTCATAGAGGAAGCCCCCGCCCCGGGGATGGACGAGGCCACCCGGGAGGCGATCTGCCAGGCGGCGGTGCGCGCGGCGAAGGCGGTCGACTATGTCGGCGCCGGCACGATCGAGTTCATCGCCGACGCCAGCGAGGACCTCAGGGCCGACCGCATCTTCTTCATGGAGATGAACACCCGCCTCCAGGTCGAGCACCCGGTGACGGAAGAGATCACCGGGGTCGATCTGGTGGAGTGGCAGCTGCGCGTGGCCAGCGGGGAGCCGCTGCCGAAGCGGCAGGACGAGCTCGCGATCAACGGCCACGCGATCGAGGCGAGACTCTACGCCGAGGACCCGGCCAGGGGATTCCTGCCGAGCACCGGCCGGCTCGAGGTGCTCGAGTTTCCCTCAGGCGCGCGTGTCGAAACGGGAGTCGAGCAGGGCGATGCGATCACGCCCTACTACGATCCGATGATCGCCAAGCTGGTCACCGTGGGCGAGGAACGCGAAGACGCGATCCGCGCACTCGCCGACACGGTCGCCAGCCTGCGCGTGTGGCCGGTCCGCACCAACGCCGCCTTCCTCCACGCCTGCCTGACGCACGAGGACTTCCGCATCGGCAGGCTCGGCACGGGCTTCATCGCCGAGCGCGAAGATGCGCTCGTCCGCGTTCCCGAACCGACCGACGCCGAATGGAAGGCCGCCGCGCTCGCATTGTTCGCGCCCTACTTTCACTCTCGCGATGACAGCGCCCCGGACCCCTGGCGACTCGCCCTCGGCTTCCGTCTCAACGGGCCCGACCGCGGCGCGATCACCGTGCAGCACGCCGGCGAGCTCCGCCGGTTCGGCCTCACCGACCTCGACGGCGCCGAAGGCATGACCGGTCCCGCGGCCGACGGCGTGCTCGTCTACCGCAACGGCAGCGCGTTCCTGTTCAGCCCTCCCGATTTCGCTGCAGGTGCCGCCGCGCACGGCGACGGCGAAATCCACGCACCAATGCCGGGGAAGGTCATCGCGGTCGACGTCGCGGCGGGCGAAGCAGTGACCAAGGGCCAGCGCCTGCTCGTGCTCGAGGCGATGAAGATGGAACACGCCCTGACGGCGCCGTTCGACGGGACGGTCGCCGAGCTGTCGGTTTCCGAGGGCCAGCAGGTCCAGGTCGAGGCGCTGCTGGCGAGGGTCGAGAAGGCCGAGGTGTAATCCTGCCTGATCTTCTCTCGGGGAGGTAGCGCGCGCCGCAGTCGCATGACGGAGGGGTGTTGCGGCGTACCCCTCCACCACCGCCTTTGGCGGCGATCCCCGTTCCCAAGACAAACTCGGGGAGGATTGAACAAGCGCCACCTCTCCGGCACTGTTAGCGCAACCATGGGGAGGGAGCGCCGCACATGACCGAAGCCGCCGCCGACACGCCGCTGCGCGATTCGCATTTCAAGGTCATCGCGGCGTCGTCGCTCGGCACGGTGTTCGAGTGGTACGACTTCTACCTCTACGGCCTGCTCGCCTCGGTCATCACGGCACAGTTCTTCTCCGGGGTCAACGAGACCACCGGATTCATCCTCGCGCTCGCGGCGTTCGCCGCCGGGTTCGCGGTGCGACCGTTCGGGGCAATCGTGTTCGGCCGCATCGGCGATCTCGTCGGGCGCAAGAACACCTTCCTCGTGACGATGTTCATCATGGGCGGCTCGACCTTCGCGGTCGGCCTGCTGCCGAGCTACGCGACGGCGGGCACGATCGCGCCGCTGCTGCTCGTCGGCCTGCGCCTGCTGCAAGGCCTCGCGCTCGGCGGGCAATACGGGGGTGCGGCCACCTTCGTCGCCGAGCATGCGCCGGAAGGCAGACGCGGGTTCTACACCAGCTTCATCCAGACGACCGCCACGCTCGGCCTGTTCGCGGCATTGCTGGTGGTGATCGGCATCCGTACCGCGATGGGGCCCGAGGCCTTTGCCGACTGGGGCTGGCGCCTGCCGTTCTTCGCCTCGGCCGTGCTGCTCGGCGTCTCGCTGTGGATCCGCCTGCAGCTCAACGAGAGCCCGGTCTACCAGGAGATGAAGAACGCCGGCGCGACCTCGAAGGCGCCGCTGACCGAGGCGTTCGGCAACTGGCGCAATGCGCGGCTGGTGCTGATCGCGCTGCTCGGTGCGGTCGCCGGGCAGGCCGTGGTCTGGTACACGGGCCAGTTCTACGCGCTGTTCTACCTCGAGCGTGTGCTCAAGGTCGACGGCGCGACGGCCAACATCCTGATCGCCGTCGCGCTGGCGATCGGCACGCCGTTCTTCGTGTTCTTCGGCTGGCTCAGCGACCGGATCGGCCGCAAGCCGATCATTCTCGCGGGCTGCGCGCTCGCCGCGGTGCTCTACTTCCCGCTGTTCTCGGCACTGACCGCCGCCGCCAACCCGGCGCTGGCCGATGCACAGGCGCGCGCGCCGGTGACCGTCTACGCCGATCCGGACACCTGCTCGGTCCAGTTCGACCCGATCGGCCGGGCCGCGTTCGACCGGACCGGCTGCGACATCGCCAAGTCGGCGCTGGCCAAGGCCGGGATTCCCTATGCGAACCAGGCCACGGCGGGTGAAACCGTGGTCCGCATCGGCGAGCGCGAACTGCCGGTCGCCGACAAGGCCAGCTTCGACGCCGCGTTGCCCGGCCTGCTCGCCGAGGCCGGCTATCCGGCCGCGGGCGAGACGCCCGAGCTGAACACGCCGCTGGTGATCGCGATTCTTGTCGTGCTGGTGCTGCTGGTGACGATGGTTTACGGCCCGATCGCCGCGCTGCTGGTCGAGCTGTTCCCGGCGCGCATCCGCTACACCGCGCTTAGCCTGCCCTACCACATCGGCAACGGCTGGTTCGGCGGGTTCCTGCCGACGATCTCGTTCGCCGTCGTGGCCGCTACCGGCGACATCTACGCCGGCCTGTGGTACCCGGTCGGCGTTGCCGCGCTCACCTTCGTGGTCGGGCTGCTGTTCCTGCCCGAGACCTTCCGCCGAAGGATCGACCACGCGAGCTGACGCTCCCCAGGACGGGGAGGATCATGCCGTCTTCGGCGGATTGAGCCGGCGAAACAGCTTGCCCCGCTCGCTGTAGGTCACCAGCGCCAGCGCGCCGACGCTGCAGATCAGCAGCGCGTGGGCGAACGGCTGCGCGGTGCCGTCATAGGCCTGGCCGATGACAAGGCCGACCACCGCCGCACCGAACATGCGGAAGAAGGTCTGGATCGAGCTCGCCGCGCCGGCAATCGTCGCAAACGGCTGCATGGCAATCGAGCCGAAGTTGGCGCCGAGGAACCCGAGCAGGCCGAGGTTGGTCGCCATCAGCGGGATGAACCAGGCGAGGCTGTCAGGCCGATAATGCGAGGCCCAGACCTGCACCATGCTGACGACGATGAACACGAACACGCCCGTGTGCGACACGCGCCGGGCGCCGAACCGCTCGACGATCCGTGAGTTGACGAGGTTCGAGACGACCATCATCGCCGCGGTTCCGCCGAACACCAGCGGGAACGCGTCGCCCGCGCCGAAGTGCTCGCCGATCAGCTGCTGCGCCGAGTTCACGTAGCCGAACACCGCGCCGATCAGCAGCATCGTCCCGAGCACGTAGCCGATCGACGCGCGGTTGATCAGCGCCACGCGCATGTTGCGCGCGATCACGGGGACATCGATCCGCTGGCGGTTGGCCGGGTCGAGCGTCTCGGGCAGCCGCAGATAGACCCATGCAGCCGCGGCCAGCGCCATCACCGCGAACAGCACGAAGAGGAACCGCCAGCCGGCGAACAGCAGCACCGCCTGGCCGAAGCTCGGCGCGATCACCGGGACCGCGATGAAAACGGCGCTCACGAGGCTCATCAGCCGCGCCATCCGGTCGCCTTCGTACTGGTCGCGAATGATCGCCGTCGGCACGACCATCAGCCCCGCCGTCAGCACGCCCTGCGCCGCACGCAGCGCGAGCAGCACTCCGAAATCGTGCACCAGCGCGATCAGCAGGGAGAACAGCGCGTAGGCAGCGAGCGAGAGCAGCAGCAGAGGGCGTCGCCCGAAGCGGTCGGCGAAGGCGCCCGGCACGAGGCAGCCGATGCCGTTGGCGAGCAGGTAGATCGCCACCACCAGCTGCCGTCGGTTGCCTTCCGCGGCGCCGAGCTCGTGCGCCATCTCGTCGAGCGCCGGCAGCATCGCGTCGATCGCCAGCGCGTTGAGGCTCATCAGCAGCGCGACCATCACCACCAGCTCGCGCTGGCCGAGACTCTTCTTGTCGTGGGGAACTCCGGGGATCGTCATGGCGCGCGCCGTAGACCCGCGTTGCACCGCAACACAACCCTCGTCATCCCGGCGAAAGCCGGGACCGCGTCCCACAAGCGCGGCGCGGGTGGCATGCGGTCCCGGCTTTCGCCGGGATGACGGGTTATCTAGGTTGCGGCCATGGATGACGACGAGGAAGCCGCGTTCGGCCTGCGCAAGATCATCCATGTCGACATGGATGCGTTCTTCGCCAGCGTCGAGCAGCGCGACGATCCCGAGTTGCGCGGCAAGCCGGTGGCGGTCGGCGGGTCGAGCGGACGCGGCGTGGTTGCGGCCGCGAGCTACGAGGCGCGCAAGTTCGGCGTGCGCTCGGCGATGCCCTCGCTGACGGCCAGGCGACTGTGCCCCGACCTGATCTTCCGCAAGGCCCGGTTCGACGTCTACGCCGCGGTCTCGCAGCAGATCCGCGCGATCTTTCGCGAGTTCACCCCGCACGTCGAGCCGCTGAGCCTCGACGAGGCCTATCTCGACGTGACCGAGGACCTGCTGGGCATCGGCTCGGCAACGCGCATCGCCGAGATTATCCGCCAGCGGATCAGGGCCGAGACCGGACTCACCGCGAGCGCGGGGGTCAGCTACAACAAGTTCCTCGCCAAGCTCGCGAGCGACCAGAACAAGCCCGACGGCCTGTGCGTGATTCGCCCCGGCGAAGGCGCCAGGTTCGTCCAGTCGCTGCCGGTGCGGCGCTTCCACGGTGTCGGTCCGCGCGGGGCGGAGAAGATGGCCCGGCTCGGCATCGAGACCGGCGCCGACCTCGCCGCCAAGGACCTCGCCTTCCTGCGCCAGCACTTCGGCAGCTTCGCCGAGTACCTCTACCGCGCGGCGCGGGGGATCGACCTGAGACCGGTGCGCGCCAACCGCATCCGCAAGTCGCTCGGCGGAGAGCGGACGTTCTTCGAGGACATCTCGAGCGGCCCGGCGCTGCGCGAGGCGCTCGACACCATCGTCGACATCGTCTGGCAGCGGATCGCCGAGAACGGCGCCCGCGGGCGAACGGTGACGCTCAAGATGAAGTACACCGACTTCCGGATCGTCACCCGCGCCCGCTCGCTGGCCCAGCCGGTGGCCGGCAAGGCGGAGTTCGCCCGCATCGCGCGCGACCTGCTCGACGAGCAGCTGCCGCTGCCCTTGCCGATCCGGCTGATGGGCCTGACGCTGAGCGGGCTCGAGGGCGACGCCGACGAGCGTCCGCGCGACGAAGCGCAGCTATCGCTGCTCTGAGCGTGCCGCCTCGGCCCGGGCGATGGCGGGCCGTACCCGACGGTCGAGGGGCGACGGCAGCTCGCCGGGCGCGAACCGGCCCACCGCGACGATTTCCCGCATGTCGGGCGCCGGCTCTCCGACGAGCCGGGCCGTCAGAAGGTGCCGCAGGTCGAGCGACCCCGAATCCTCCACCTCGCACGTTTCGACGATGAAGACCTCGGCGAGCCCGCAGCCCACTTCCTCCGCGATCTCGCGCGCGGCGGCGAGCGCCGGGTCCTCGTTCAGCCTCATCCCGCCGCCCGGTAGCGCCCATACGGGCGGGCCGTAGGAATGCCGTACCAGCAGTACGCACCCGCGCTCGTCGAATGCCACGACCAGCACACTCGCCCGCTTCGGCTTGCGCACCTGCCACCAGAGCCGCCGTGCCCGATTCGCCACGCGGTAGAGCGTGCGGTGCAGCGGCGCCGGGATCAGGTGAAGCATGTGACGGGCTGCTGCGCCGCAGCGAGCAGCCGGGCCACCGGCAGGTCGCTCTCGCCGCGCACCGCCGCCTCGAACACCGCACGCTTGTCGTCGCCGCGGATCACGAACAGCAAAGCGTCCGAATCGAGCAGCGCGGGGATCGTCAGAGTGACCCGGTCGAACGGCGCTTCGGGTGGCAGCGGGTCGGGCGTCAGGTGGCGGATGCGCCGCGGATCGTCGGCCCGCGGATCGGTGTTCGGGAACAGCGAGGCGATATGCCCGTCGCCGCCCATACCCAGCCAGGAGAGCGCGAAATGCGGCACCGGCGCCACGGCGTTCAGCGTCACGATCTCCGCTCCGGAGGGCTCGAGCAGGGCGCGGATGCGGCCGGTATTGCTCGCCGGATGGTCCTCGGGGACCAGCCGGTCGTCGCCGGGCCAGACCGTCACCCGGCTCCAGTCGAGGGGCATCGCGGCGAGCCGGGCAAGGATCGGGAACGGCGTCGAGCCGCCGGGCACGGTGATCGCGATGCGCCCCGGGTTCTCCGCCAGCGCCCGCTCGAGCCGCTGCCCGAGCCACTCGGCGATCGCTTCGTCGCCCGCGTTCTCGATGATCTCGACGTCGGCCATCGCGCCCTAGTAACCGAGGCTGCCGCCGTGTCGAGCGTCACAGCAGGCCGCGCGCCGAGAGCCCCGCAACCAGCGCCGCGCAGACCAGCACCCCGCCGACGCCGAAACGCAGCAGGCGAAGCGGCATGCGCGGTTCCCATTCGGCGCCCATCGACCAGGCTGCGGTAAACACGCCGCCGCTGCCGACCGTGCCGCCCGCGGCCGCCAGCCACGGGCTTCCGGTGGCAGCGGCGAGAGCAAAGACCAGGAAGCCGGCCGCGGCCGTCAGCTGTGCCGCGCTCAGCACGAGCAGCACGGCGCCGAACGAGCGGGTCGGCTCGGACGGGGCCCTGCCCGGTCCCAGCAGCAGCAGTTCGAGCCCGGCGAGAAGCAGCGCCAGCGCGACCAGCATGGTCTTTCCGTCGGGCGGCAGCTCGCCGGCGATACCTGCGCCCAGCCGCGCCGCGAGCAGGCAGGCGATCAGGCACGCCAGGACGCCGGCGGCCAGCAGCACGCCGCCCCCGCCGAGCGCCGCGGAAAGCCGCGCCACCCGCACCGCCTCGCGCCCGCCGAGCGTGGCCAGCGCGGCAGCGATCAGGGCGAGGAAGAAGGACGGCAAGCGCGGATCAGACCGCTGAAGCATCTGGAGCGGGTGAGGGGAATCGAACCCCCGTCGTAAGCTTGGGAAGCTTCTGCTCTACCATTGAGCTACACCCGCCCGCTTGCAGGGGCGCTATTTGGAGGGTCGGCCGGGCGCGGTCAACTCCCCAGTCGGGGCCGGATCGGCCACGTTAGCGTTACCATGGAACCTTGACCTTGTCTGTGGCCGGATTCGGACGCAAGGGCTATTGGATTGTCCGGTGTCGGGCACTATGCGCGCCCCATCTTTCCAAGGAGCAAGAACCCCCATGCCCCTCGTCAACATGAAACCCCTCCTTCGCGACGCGATGGACCGGGGTTACGCGGTCGCCGCGTTCAACCTCGTCGACTACGGAACCACCAAGGCGATGGTCGCCGCCGCCGAAGAGCTCAACGCCCCGGTGATCTGCCAGACCAGCGCCAAGACGATCCAGTACTGGAGCCACCGCGAGATCGTCTCGTGGGTGCGCACGGTGGCCGAGGATTCGCCGGTCCCGGTCGTGCTCCACCTCGACCACTGCAAGGACCTCGAGATGATCGAGGCCTGCGCCAAGGCTGGCTGGACCTCGATCATGATCGACGCCTCGTCGCTGCCGTTCGAGGAGAACCTCGAGATGTCGAAGCGCGTGCGCGAGATCGCCGAGAAGTACGGTGTCGGCATGGAAGCCGAGCTCGGCCAGATCATGGGCGTCGAGGACGACATGCACGTGGCCGAGGAAGACTCGGTCCTGACCGACCCCGAGGATGCCAAGCGCTTCTGTGACGCGCTCGACCTCTCGGCCTTCGCCTGCGCGGTCGGCACGGCGCACGGCTTCTACAAGGGCGAGCCGAAGGTCGATTTCGACCGCATCAAGCGGATCAACGAGCTGACGAAGACCCCGATGGCGCTGCACGGCGGCACCGGCCTCTCCGACGAGACTTTCGCCAAGGCGATCGAGCGCGGCGCGGCCAAGATCAACATCTCGACCAATCTCAAGCACGTGTTCGTCGACAGCTTCGTCAAGTACCACGAAGAGAAGCCCAACGACTACGAGCCGCTGCGGCTGATCGACGCGCAGTACCAGGCGTGCAAGGCCCTGTTCGCCGGCTTCATCGAGAAGTTCGGCGGCAAGGACAAGGCGCCGAGCTTCCTCGCCAAGGCCGCGTAAGGAGCTGCGGAAGGGATGATCAAGGCGCTGATCTTCGACTGCGACGGCGTGCTCGTCGATACCGAGCGCGACGGCCACCGCGTGGGCTTCAACAAGGCGTTCGCCGAGTTCGGCATCGATGCCGAGTGGGACGTCGGACTGTACGGCAAGCTGCTCCTCGTCGCCGGCGGCAAGGAGCGGATGCGGGCCTACTTCGACGAGTACGGCTGGCCCGAGAAGGCCGTTGCCGACCACGGCGGCCGCGACGAGCTGATCCTCGCGCTGCACAAGCGCAAGACGGCGATCGTCTCCGAGCTGGTCGCCTCGGGCGAGCTGCCGCTTCGTCCGGGCATCTCGCGGATCGTCGACGAGGCGATCGCCGCCGGGGTCAAGCTCGGTGTCTGCACGACCTCGAACCCGGCGTTCATCGATGCCGTGCTCGACCTCTTCGGGCAGGAGCGGAAGGCGCAGTTCTCCTTCGTCCACGCCGGCGACTGCGTCGCGGCCAAGAAGCCCGATCCGGAAATCTACATGATGGCGCGGATGTCGCTCGACGTCGGCCAGGGCGGGCCCGAGCCGCACGAGTGCATGGTGATCGAGGACAGCCGCAACGGCTTGCTCGCCGCGACCGGAGCCGGGCTGCCGACGCTGATCACCACCAGCACCTACACGGTGGACGAGGATTTTACCGGCGCGGTAAAGGTCGTCCCCGAACTGGGCGACGAACCCCACGTCAACGTCACGCTCGCCGACCTCGGCGAGCTGGCCGCAGCGGCGGCCTGAGGGAGGGAACACGATGACCGAGATCACGCAGGGCCAGATCGAGCAGGCGATCCGCACGACCTGCCAGACGGTGCTCCGCAACGAGCAGTACTTCTCCAATCTCGATGGCCTCGCCGGCGATGGCGACTTCGGCACCTCGCTCGCCACGGGCTTCCGGGTGATCGAGAACGAATGGGACGAGATCCCGAAGACCGACATCGGCGCGATGCTGCTCAAGATCTCGATGATCGTCTCGAAGCACGTCGGCGGCAGCTCGGGCCCGATCTGGGGCACCGGGTTCATGAAGGCGGCAATGCTGACCCGCGGCAAGACGGCGATCACCCTGCAGGACCTCGCCGACATGCTCGGCTCGGCGATCGAGGGTATCCAGGCCCGCGGCGGCGCCAAGCTCGGCGACAAGACCCTGCTCGACGCGCTGATTCCGGTCCACGAGACGCTCAAGGCTCACGCGGCCGGCGACGGCGACCTCGGCAAGGCGCTGTGCGAGGCGGCCGACGTCGCCGAGAAGGCGATCGAGGAAACCAAGTCGCTGGTGGCGCATCGCGGCCGGGCCTCGCAGGTCGGCGAGCGCAGCGCGGGCACGCCCGATCCGGGTATTGTGTCGATCGCCGTCATCCTCAATGACTGGTGCAAGGAATTCGGAGTCGCGCGCACGCCGACCGCCGCCGAAGTGATCAACCAACCCGCGTGACATTCCAGGGAGAGATTTGCTCATGAAGAAGTTCGTCAACGATCCAGCCAAGTTCGTGCCCGAGTTCATGCAGGGCATCGCGCTCGCCAACCCGGAGCTGCTGGAGTTCACGCCCGAGTTCCAGATGATCACGCGCAAGAGCGGCCCGGACAATTCGAAGGTCTCGATCGTCCAGGGTTCGGGCTCGGGTCACGAGCCGGCGCACGTCATGGCGGTCGGCCCGGGCATGCTGACCGGTGCCTGCCAGGGCGCGGTCTTCGCCGCCCCGCCGGTCGACGCGTGCTACGAGACGATCAAGAAGTGCGCTTCGGACGCCGGCGTGCTCGTGCTGGTCAACAACTACCAGGGCGACCGGATGGCCTGGGACATGGCGACCGAGATGGCCGTGGCCGAGGGCATCAACGCGCGCCAGTTCTGGATCAATGACGACGTCGCGGTCGAAGACAGCCTCTACACCGTCGGCCGCCGCGGCGTGGCCGGCAACTTCTTCGTCATCAAGTGCTGCGGCGCGGCCGCCGAGCAGGGCAAGAGCCTCGACGAGGTCGAGGCGATCGCCAAGAAGGTCAACGACAACGTCCGCACGATGGGCGTCGCGCTGACCAGCTGCATCCCGCCGGCCAAGGGCACGCCGATCTTCGAGATTGGCGACGACGAGATGGAAGTCGGCGTCGGCATCCACGGCGAGCCGGGCCGCCGCCGCGAGAAGATCAAGCCGGCCGACGCGATCACTGCCGAGCTGTTTGAGGCGGTGTCGAAGGACGTGCCGTTCAACGCCGGCGACCGCGTCGCGATCATGGTCAACGGCCTCGGCGGCACCCCGATCACCGAGCTCTACGTGATCTACGCCAAGGCGCACGAGCTCGCCGAGAAGGCGGGCTTCAAGGTCGTGCGCAACTACGTCGGCGAGTACTGCACCAGCCTCGAGATGGCCGGCGCCTCGCTCACCATCCTGCGCGTCGACGACGAGCTCGAAGCCCTGCTCGACGCCCCGGCAGAGACCGCCGCGCGCATCTTCTGACCCGCCGGGTCAGGCGAAACCTGGACGCCCGGCTCCCCGCGGAGCCGGGCGTTCTTGCTTGTTGAATATTTTGCAACACTTGTCGAAAATTTCGCACTTGCGTAATTTTGTGCACCGCATCATTAGCCCCGCTCCGGACGCCAAGGGGGCGTCCGCGAACAGGGGAGATGCTCCATGCGTACTTTTGCGAGCGCCTTCCTCTCGGCGATCGCCGCCGCGTCGATCAGCGGCGTACTGTTCAGCGCCGTCCTGATCTGACCGGCGACGCCTTGGAAGGCCGAAGCGCCCGGTCCCTCACGGGACCGGGCGTTTTCTATTCCGGATAGCGCTTGCCAAGGCTCCGCGGCATTGCGAGGAACCAGCGCAACCTGCGATGGAGACCCGATGCCCGGCGGACTGGTAGCCCTGCTCGACGACGTCGCAGCGCTTGCCAAGCTGGCCGCGACCACGGTCGACGATGTTGCCGGTGCGGCGGGAAAGGCCGGGACCAAGGCCGCGGGCGTCGTGATCGACGATACGGCCGTCACCCCGAGATACGTCGTCGGCCTGTCCCCGGCACGCGAGCTGCCGATCATCTGGAAGATCACCAAGGGCTCGCTGCGCAACAAGCTCGTGTTCCTGCTCCCGATCGCGCTGGCGCTCAGCGCGCTCGCGCCATGGGCGGTCACGCCGCTGCTGATGCTCGGCGGTGCCTATCTGTGCTTCGAGGCGACCGAGAAGATCTTCGAGGCGCTGACCCACACGAGCCACGCCGAGGAGGTGGTCGCGATCACCGACCCGGTCGAACTCGAGGACCGGCAGGTCTCGGGCGCAATCCGCACCGACTTCATTCTCTCGGCCGAAATCACCGCGATCGCGCTCAACGAACTGCCCGAGTTGTCGGTGATGATGCAGGGCGTGGTACTTGCGGCCGTGGCCGTGGCGATCACCTTCGGCGTCTACGGGGTCGTCGCGCTGATCGTGAAGATGGACGACGTCGGGCTCCACCTGAGCAAGCGGGGGGACCGGCTGTCACAGGCCGTCGGCTGCGGGCTCGTCCGTGCGATGCCGACGCTGCTGCGCTCGCTGTCGGCCATCGGCACGGCGGCGATGCTGTGGGTCGGCGGCGGGATCGTGTTGCACGGATTGCACGAGTACCACCTGACGCCGGCGTCGGAGTGGATCGAGGCCACCTCGCACGCGGCCGGTGCAGCGGTCACCTGGGCGAGCGGCGCCGCCGAATGGCTGGCCCGGGCGCTGGGCTCGGCGATCCTCGGGCTGGTTCTCGGCGGGGGGATCGTCGCCGCGATGCACCTGCTGCCGAAGCGGGCGCCCGCCCACTGATCCCCGTCATCCGGCGAAAGCCGGCGCCGCATTCGAAGGTGACCGTCCAACTCGCGCCGCGTTTGAGTGAGGGCGCGGCCTGGTGCACGGGGTCCCGGCTTTCGCCGGATGAGACATCGCGGCGGTTTGCCTGACAGCCTTTCCTGCTGCCTGCTGCCTGCTGCCTGCTGCCTGCTGCCCGCAGCCCGCCGCTCACCGCCCCGCGTAGCGCGCCGCCTGGATATCCACCGTCTTCGGCGTTCGCGAGAACAGCTCGCTGAACGGATCGTCGCCGGTTTCCATCTGGTGCGGCTCGGTGCCTTCGCGGACCGTCGTTCGGCGCATGTCGCGCTTGTACTTCGCGTAGTCGAAGTCGCCGCCGCGGTGCATCGTGCACAGGTTGTCCCAGATCACCATGTCGCCGACGTTCCAGTCGACCGAGAAAACGTACTGCGGCTGGGTGCAGTGTTCGATCAGCTGCCGGATCAGCGCCCGGCCCTCCTCCCTCGGCATGCCCTCGACGTCCATCGTGTGCGCGGCGATGAACAGCGCCTTGCGGCCCGAGCCCTTGTGCACGTGAACCAGCGGGTGCTTAGCCTTGGGCCGCTCGTCGATCTCGGCATCGTCGATGTCCGCGCCCGCGAGCTTGCGGCTCCACCACAGCGAGTTGATCCCGACCTTGTCCTCGAGGAAGTCCTTCATGTCCTGCGGCAGGTCGTCGTAGGCGCTGCGGGTGTCGGCAAACCAGGTCTGCCCGCCCTCGGGCGGCACCTGGTGCGCGAGCAGCAACGAGTAGCTCGTGCGCTTCTCCATGAAGGCGCTGTCGGTGTGCCACAGGCGGTCGCCCTTGCGATACTGGATCGCCGCGGCGTCCTGCGTGATCTCGCCCTCGACCGTGAGGTTCGAGGCGTCGAACAGTTCGCGGAAGGGTAGGCGGTAGCGCACGCCCTCGCGTCGCGGCACTCGCTCGAGATAGCCGAAGTTGCGGCTGAAGGCGACGTGCTGTTCATCGTTCATGCCGGTGTTGCGCCATACGGTGACACCCCAGGTGTCCATCGCGTCGGTGACCTGCCGGACCTCCTCCGGGCTCAGCGGCCTGGTCAGGTCGAGCCCCGAGCACTCGGCGCCGAAACGCGACAGGATGGGTTCGACTTTCAGCGGCATTGCGGGCTCCGATAGATCATTAGCAAGCTAATCATTAGCAGCGGGCCGCTTGCGCTGCAAGGACGACCGCTTGCAGTGTGCGACCAGCACGTCATGCTGGTTGTAGGCGCGATGCGCGAAGGTGACGATTCCCTGCGCCGGACGAGACTTGCTCTCGCGCACCTCGAGCACTTCGGTCTCGATCCTCAGCGTGTCGCCGACGAAGATCGGCGCCGGGAAGCGTACCTCGTCCCACCCGAGATTGGCGACCGCGGTGCCCTGCGTGGTGTCGTTGACCGAGATCCCGACCATCAGCCCGAGCGTGAAGCACGAGTTGACGAGGATCTTCCCGTACTCGGTCTGCTTCATGTACTCGGCGTCGAGATGCAGCGGCGCCGGGTTGTGGGTGAGCGCGCTCATCAGCAGGTTGTCGGTCTCGGTCACCGTCCGCCGCAGTGGATGGTCGAACACCTGCCCGACCTCGAAATCCTCGAACCACAGTCCCGCCATCGCGCGCTCCTCTCGGGCACGCCTCTAGCGCGCCTCGACGGCCCGGGAAAGGAATGGCTCGCCGACCGTTGTTGGCGCAAACGACAGGGAGCCACCATGACGAGGACCATCTTTCTGTTACCGGCGCTGCTAGCGCTGGCAGCGTGCGACGGCGGAACGCAGGGCGCGGACGTGACGACCGAGGAAGCCGCGGCCAACGGCGATCTTGCCGCCAACAGTTCGGTCGCGCCGGTCGAGCCCGACGACGCCGGTACACCAGCCCCGACCGAGATTCCCGAAGCGATCCGCGGCCGCTGGGGCCTCGTGGCGGCGGACTGCACCTCGACCCGCGGCGATGCGAAGGGCCTGCTCGAGATCGACGCCGGGCGGCTGCGGTTCTACGAATCGGTCGGCACGCTCGACACGGTGATGGACGCCGAACCGACCCGCCTGCGCGCCACCTTCGATTTCGAAGGCGAAGGCATGACCTGGGAGCGCGAGATGGTACTCGACGTGCAGGACGGCGGGTCGACGCTGATCCGCCGCGAGTACGGCGAAGACGCTGCGCCCGGCCCGTTCCGCTACTCGCGATGCACCTGAAGGAGCCGATCATGAAGACCTGGCCGATTGCGACTTGTCTCGGCGCGTTCGCGCTGGCCGCGTGCGCCACCACCGGCGAGGACGGCGGGAGCGGCGGCGCCTGCGAAGCCGAGGCCGCGCAGAGGTTCGTCGGCGAGAAGGCCACCGCCGACATCGGCGCCGCAGTGCTGAGCGCGACCGGCGCGAAGCAGTTGCGCTGGGGCCCGCCGCGCAGTGCGATGACCATGGACTTCCGCCCCGACCGGGTCACCGTCGCCTACGACGACGCCATGACCATAGAGCGGATAACCTGCGGTTGAGCCCGGGCCTGCCGTCAGGCTAAAGCTGACCCACCAGAAACAGGAGGGAGCTTTGGACATGGCGCTGCATACTTGCGGAGATCGTCGTGGCTGACCCGGCGGACGGCCGCCAGCGCATCCCGCCGCTTTCTCCTTTCGAGGAAGAGATCGGCTTCACCCGCGCGATCCGCGTCGGCAACACGATTGCCGTCTCGGGCACCGTCGGGGTCGAGGCCGACGGCTCGGTCAAGGAAGACGCGGGCGAACAGGCAGACCGCTGCTTCGAGCTGATCCGCCAGCACATCGAGGCGCTGGGCGGACACATGGGCGACGTCGTGCGGATTCGCATGTTCGTCACCGACATTGCCGACGCGATGACCGTCAGCGCCGCCTTCAGCCGCGCGCTCAAGGCGACACGGCCGACGGGCACCTTGGTGGCCGTCTCGGCGCTGGCAGACCCGCGGTGGAAGGTCGAGATCGAGGCCGATGCGATAATCGGCTCGGGTCAATGATGTTTCGACAAGCTCAGCGTGAGCGGGCGTTGTGAGCCCGGAAGGAAGTCATTCTCCGGGCCCCTGCCTCGCTCGTCCTGAGCCTGTCGAAGGACGCGGAGAATGACCGCCCCCTTTACCCTCACCGATGACCAGCTCGCCATCCAGGACATGGCGCGGCGGTTCACGGCGGACAACATCACCCCGTTCGCCGCCGAGTGGGACGAGAAGCACGTCTTCCCGAAGGACACGATCAGGGCCGCCGCCGAGCTCGGCTTCGCGGCGATCTACGTCTCCGAGGAGAGCGGCGGGATCGGGCTCGGCCGGCTCGAGGCTGCGCTGATCATGGAGGCGATGGCTTACGGCTGCCCGGCGACGAGCGCGTTCCTCTCGATCCACAACATGGCCAGCTGGATGCTCGACCGGTTCGGCTCGCAGGCGGTCAAGGACAAGTACCTGCCCAGGCTCGTCGGCATGGAGTGGATGGCGAGCTATTGCCTGACCGAGCCTTCGTCCGGCTCCGACGCCGCGGCGCTCAAGACCACGGCCGTGCGCGACGGCGACGACTGGGTGGTCAACGGGACCAAGCAGTTCATCAGCGGCGCGGGGGTCAACGACCTCTACCTGACGATGGTCCGCACGGGCGGCGAGGGCGCCGGTGGCATATCGTGCCTTGCGATCGAGAAGGGCATGCCGGGCGTCTCGTTCGGCGCCCCCGAGCGCAAGCTCGGCTGGCACGCGCAACCGACCGCCGCGCTGATCCTCGACAACGTGCGCGTGCCCGCGGAGAACCTCGTCGGCGGCGAGGGCGAAGGATTCCGCATCGCCATGGCCGGGCTCGACGGCGGGCGGATCAACATCGGCGCCTGTTCGCTCGGCGGCGGCCAGCGCTGCCTCGACGAGGCGCTGCGCTACACGAAGGAACGCCAGCAGTTCGGCAAGCCGATCGCCGAATTCCAGAACACCCAGTTCATGCTCGCCGACATGGCGACCGAACTCGAGGCGGCGCGCGCCCTGCTCTACCTCGCCGCAGCGAAGGTCACCGCCAACGCGCCCGACAAGACTCGATTCGCGGCGATGGCCAAGCGCCTAGCCTCCGACACCGGCAGCGCCGTCGCCGACCGCGCGCTCCAGCTCCACGGCGGCTACGGCTACCTGATGGACTACCCGGTCGAGCGCTTCTGGCGCGACTTGCGCGTGCACTCGATCCTCGAGGGCACCAACCAGGTCATGCGGCTGATCGTTGGGCGGGACCTGTTGCGGCAGTGATCCACGGAACCCTGGTCGGCG
>CALCBC010000037.1 GCA_937898525.1 uncultured Sphingomonadales bacterium | reverse complement strand
ATCCCGCCATGTCGGATTGCCTCTCGAACCGCCGGCACACCAAAGCCAGCGTTCATCCTCTGTACCACAGGAGCGCAGCAATGTCAAGAGTATGAACCGATATGGTTCCGGGCTCCCGAGTTCCACTTGAGACGAGCGGGTTGAGGGGTACCCCCTCGCAACCGAGTAGCACCGGATGCTCCGTGTAACGCAAGGCGACATAGGAAGGGAGCCGCCGGAATGACCTGGCAAAGGCACTGATCGGGGGACGATCAAGCGTCCCTAGCGGCGCGGAGAGCGTCAAGGAACCCGTCCGGGAACCGGAGTCCTCCTTGTTCCGCTCGAGCGATGAAACCGCGAAGAGCTCGCGTAGAAAGCGGCTTCCAATCTTCGTCTCTGAACGTTTCGATGGAAGGCACGTCCTTCCTTATCGGGAACTCACTAACGTCAATGGCGAAACGACCTTCACTGCGTCCACCAAAAGCGGCTGTAGGCCATCGATCTCCAGCTTGCAGGCGCCGCATTGGAAGATCGAGAGGTTCGCCAGGCTCCTTGATCCGCCTGGCCAGCCATGTTGCGGCGGGCACCGATACGGCGTTGCCGACCATTCGCCAACGAGGGGAGCGGTGCTCACCAAAGTCGAGATCCGTCCAGCCTGCGGGGAACCCCTGCAACCGCTCGCACGCTTCGATGCCCGGCGTCAAAACCTTTCCGTCTGGAAAAAGGACGGCAGGCATCGATGGAATTCCTACGGTCGACGCAATCTTCAGAGGAGGAATGCCATCCACGGTCGTCCCAACTCCGGTCCGACCTTCAGTCCAATAGAAGCCGATCGGATTATCGAGATTTGGAACCCTTGCGAACGAAGCGCCTGCTTCGTCGGCAAGAAGCACGCCTCTCGGATCGAGGTCCCTACTTGCGACCAGAAAGACACGTCGACGCCGCTGAGGCAATCCAAACGCCATCGTGTTTACGACGCGATAGGCCCATGAATACTCAAGCGACTCGATCATCTCGATCAGCTTCGTCATGGCAGCCCCGCGCTGAACGTGGAGCATGAAGTAGACGTTTTCGATTGCGAGAGTGGGGCGATGCCCCCGCGCCAACAGCTCGAACATGTGCCGCACGTCGCCGGACTTCTTGCCATCAATGCCCTTCTTGTCGCCAGCCATGCTGAGATTTTGACAAGGAAACCCTGCGGTTACGATTTGCGCGTCCTCGGGCAGCGAAGTGATCCCCGCCACGTCCCCGTGGATCCGAACGTTAGGAAAACGCGCCTCAAGCACGCTCCGGCAATGCTCATCGCTATCGGCAAGCAGTAGTGGCTCGTAGCCTACCGCTTGAAAACCGAGCTCGAAACCCCCAATGCCCGCATAGAGCCCAACGATTGCCATCCGGCGCTTCTAGTGGGTGGCCGACGAAGGGCAAGCGGAAGGAGCGGAACCGCTCCGAAGGGAATGGTGAATCGTGCTAGAAGCGTCGACGTCCGACAGATCCGCCGACATTTCTCCGGCGGCTCGCTCGGAAATTCGCGACCTTCACGCACGCTGCGGAGTGTATACGAAGCTCCAGATGGTCCGGCAAATTCTTGACGACATCGGATGGACAGCCGACTCGGACCTGAGCCACTGCCGCCTTCTGGAACCTGCAGCTGGAGACGGCGCCTTTGTAATCGAGGCCGCAAAACGACTGCTTTGCTCTTTAGAAAGGACGGGCCGGCCACCTAACATCGAGACATTGTTCGATCGCATACTGGCGTTCGAGTTACTTGAAGACGAGGCAAGCAAGGGGCGAGTTGCGCTTTTCAGGTTGTTGACCAAGTATGACATTGGACCAGCTTCAGCAAAGTTAATCGCCAAACAATGGCTTAGAACTGCAGATTTTCTGCTTCATGAGCTTACACCTGCATCGTTCTCCCACGTCGCGGGGAATCCCCCATATACCCGGTGGTCCAGGATTCCGCAGGGTTTGCGAAAAGCCTACGAGGCGACTCTTCCATCTGATGTCGCAAAGGGAGACCTCTTTCTGCCCTTTCTGGATCGAGGCATCGAAGCCTTACAGCACCGGGGCCGATTAGGCTTCTTGTGCTCGAACAGATGGCAATTCATGGCGTTCGCCGAAGGATTTCGGCGCGAGCGCCTTCCACAAGTCAACGTTTTACGCAACGAAGAGGTTGACGCAAGTGACGTATACGAACGCTCCGTCAGCATATATCCTTCGGTTTTGATACTGGAGAAGACAAGCCAGAAGATGGCGCCATCTTCAATCGCAATTACGAAGGAAAGAACGTTATCAGAATCCGGATTCGAAGTCCGCGTGGGCCCAGCTCTTGGTTGCACCGCTGCGTACGTCTTAGATGCTGACGATCCCGATGTGGAGGCGGAGTTGCTCGCCCCGTGGGTGAGTGCATCAGAAATTCAAGAAGGTCAAATTGACAGCACCGGGAAACGTGTCATTTGCCTATACGATCGCCGCGGCAAACTCCGAAATCTCCAGCACTTCCCGCTTGCCCACGCCCGCCTTCTCCGTTTCAAGGATCGGCTGGGAACGCGAACCGTCGTTCGATCTCAGAATGCTCCATGGTATCGGCCGATCGATCGAGTATATCCAGAAGCGTGGCAAGCGCCAAAGCTCCTCATTCCGGAACTTGCCAAGACACCACGCATAGCAATGGACATCAGTGGCGCAATTCCCAGCCATGGCGTCTACGCAATCTTCGCTCGGGACGTCGCAGCAGATTTGGAAGAGCTTCAGTTCCGCCTCGCCCAGGGAGGCCTTGCCCGCCTCCTCGAGGGCAAGGCGCCGAAAGTAAAGGGTGGCTACGTTCGCTGTTACAAACGGATTCTACAGAATATCACCCTCCCCGCCTAGCAGGGCCTCCAATTTCTTGTGGGTTTTTTCAACAAATTGACAGAAATCGGACCCCTTAAAGAATCGCTCAGCCTCCCTGATCCTTTCTATGAGCCCTTTCTTCCCATCCCTGCTGTGACCAGAAAGAGAAAGTAATGCGCAATAAAGACCTGCATAAGGGATCGCGGCGGGCAAGGGCGGAGCAGGACATTCCTTTCGGAGAGGACAAGGAATCATAAGATCAATCCAGCCATCCTCCCCCTTCTTAAAGCCATCCGTCATCTGGACATGCAAGTAGCCATGAACATCTTCGTTCCCGCGATGGCCCGCTTCAAATCGGTATCCAACGGGCGTCTTCGGATTAGTCGAAAAGAAGATAATAAGCTCAACTTTACAGGATCTTTTTTTTAGGAAGGGGTATAGTCTTATGAATGACGCTTTAATGAACTTTGGCTTAGCCACCGCAATTGGAAAGAACTTCCTCGATTGACGACTCCTTTCTCTGGCAACCCACTCAGTATTCTCAAATGCGATGCTATCCCCTCTCCTTTCTATCGCATCTCCATGACGTTCGTGAAATTCGACTAGATGCCTATTTATTGAGTCGTCAGATACGGCGTCACAGCCTGCGCGCCCCAAGAGCTCGACAAGCCTCAGCGCGTGATCAAGTTCTTCATCCCCCCCGTTTGACATCTCTTAGAATGCAAATTGACTTGCCGGAGAATACTGTTTGTCAAGTTTCTTGACATATCGCACATCTATTCCCTTGGTCAGCTCGCTCACAAACCGAGTGCATTCAGACCGGGGCAAGAAGCGACGAATGTCTTCGCAGAAAACATAATTAGACGTACGGTTCGCATTCTCAAGGATTTTGTCGAATCCCTCGTCTTCTTCTATGAGGGGAAGCCAAAATGCCGGACAGTCGGTCCAAGGTTGATCTACAAACTTCGCCTGCTCTGGCAATGCCGCGACGATCCTTGAGTCTAGCCCATACGGCTCCTGAAGTTCGACGGCTGTTCTATTCCAGGCTGACAGGTCATCAGCGTCCTCGCCATCACGGAAACGCAGCCACGCCTGAAGATGTGGTGGATCGATTAGGAGCTTTTGGGGCCCGAGAATATCTCGCCGGAACCAGAAGTCGAGTTCTCCCGCAACGACTCGCGCTGCAATCTTTCGTAGAGCGGGGTCTTTTGGTGGCGCGCTGTCTTCGAGATTGGCGCCGTACCGCCGCAGAAGCGCTTCCCGATCGTTCCTCGGCAGAGTGCGGTTCGATCTCTGGAAGTGATTCCAGAATGTAATATTTGCAACGCTCATTGCTTCGGCTTCGGGCGCCCCTTCGTGCTCGTCATCCGCAAGGGGAGATAGAAACGCGATCGCTTGACGCGAGAGATGGGGAAGAACTTCGGGCGGAAAGCGAAGAGTATGCAAGATAGAGGCGTCGAGGTTCTGCTCCACCACGTCAATCTGTTGAGTTCTCCGACCTGGCGCCCGACATAGCTTAGGCCAGTACCAAGGGCAGAAGTCGGTATCGCTGTCGTTCTGTCCGTCCCAAAGACCGGGTTCCCCGAGGTGCTCCGTCCGTAAGGCAAGGTCTGCACGCGTATCAAAGTCACCAAGCAAATACTTCAGGTCGAAGTCAATATTCGGATTCTTGTTCAATGCCACAACATACGCGGCGTCGGAAAACGCACGGATATAGCCAGCGACCATATCAGCAGTGAGCCGAACCTTGAATCCGGGCAACGTCGTCAGTCCATAATCAAGCAATACAATTTCAGCGGAATCAAAGGCAGATTTAATTTCTCTGATTTCGCCTTTCCCGTCCAGAAGCTCTCGGACTTGATCAAAGAATTCAACTATTTTCTCTCCGAGTGTTGTGCCGACCAGAGTTACTGCCTTAACTGAAAGGTTTCGAGCTCCAGTCGCATCATTGATTGCCGCCACAATGTCAGCGTCGTCACGATCATCGCAAACGAGTACGTTCACATTCAGGCCTTCCAACTGATTTGTAAAGTAGTCGCGAAGCCGTCCTCGGGTTCTACGAAAGCCACGTCACACCCGTACTTGTTGCACAGCAATCTAACGATGGCGAGCCCCATGCCTTGGCCACCGATCACAACACCTGAGTGCTCCGGCGCGACCTCGAGCGCGCGCTCGAACGCATCGAACAGTCTATCTGAGCCACCCAGCTCTACTCCTACTCCTTTGTCGCTGATCCAAATCCACTCTTCCCGTGCGTTCGAACCACCCTCGATGAACACGACCGCTTCCTCGGTACCGAGACTGGCGTTCCAACTGTTGGCAATTACGTTTTGCAACACGGCGCTCCACGCCGCGAGCGGAGCGGGTGGGAAGCGAAGGTCTTCGTCAACATTAACATCGATCTTCATTCCAGGCGTCAAGGGTCTCATCGAGTCTGCAACTTGTAGCGCAATCGGTTTAACGCGAAGGCGATTGTCGCCTTCCCGATCCTCCTCCGTAAGTAGAGGCGCAAAAAGGCCTTGAAGCGAGCGAAGGCGCTGTAGTGAAGAGCCAAGCTCCTCAGCGGCCTCGGTCAACTCGGGCAGGTTATGCTTTCGCGCCATTTGCTCCAGACGTCGTCGCGTCCGCTCTAGTAGCCGGGATTCGCGAGCCAGCTCGTGGGTCAGACCAAGCGCCGCGAGTCCGGCCGCGGCAAGTGGCGCAAGCGCCACGGTGCGAGCGTCGAACAGCTTCTCGCTTGCAGCCGCCGATCGCTCGGCGGACATCGCGAGAGCTTCCAGGTCCTTTCGAACCTGCACCGGAATCACGTCTTTATTTTCAGAAAGTATTTCTCGAATTCGAGAATACTTCCTTCGCGCCGGTTCTGTGTCTTCTGAAGCCTCCTGAGCCTTTATAAGTCTTGCGCGATAGCGGTTCGCATATAGGTCCAAGGAGTAACGGACCAGTGCTGCAAGTTGGTTGTAAGCTGTATTGCCGACCAACCGATCACGCCCAGCCTGAATCTGCAGATACTCGGCCGGATTTACTCTATCCCATTTCCTCGCCTCATGATTTGTATCAATTTCGACCCATCCAAAAATTCGACGTGGTTCAGGCAAATCTAGCATGTATCTCGCGTCAATGTTCCACTTCGAAGGTAGTAACTCCGACGTAGATAGACGACGCGCATGATCAGCTCCGTTCTTTAACCAATCATTCTCGATGCCGTAGTAGGGCAAACGGAATCCGGCGTCATAAACCGAGACACTTCCAAAGCGTCCTAGGTAATCCCGGAGAGCAGGGAGCGGAACTCGCTTTGGTTGCATGCGTTCCAATCGAAAGACATGGATGGTAAAATCCACATGATCGATCAGTGGCTTCTCACTGACGCGACCTGCCTCCGCCTCCGTATCGGCGCTCCTAAGAGATGAAAGGTGAAGCTGGTCTCGATAAACGCGCGCAGGCGCGTTAGTTGGATAATTCGATCGAAATTCGATCTCAATCTCAGCAATACCAGTGCTGCGGCCGTTACGAACTCGCCCGGTGATACGCGCTCGCCAGACAGACTCCGTTAGCTCATGAAGTATATCGTCAAACAACTCCTGAGCGAGTGGCCGATCTGACTGCAGGACCACATCGAAACTGCGCCAGTCACGAGGCTCTGCGCCCCTTGCCGCAACCCTAAAGGGAGATCGCAAAGACCAGACCTCTCGGCCCAAGTCAGCGATCGCTTCCGCGTTGACCGGTTCCCAAAGCTGTTCAATGCGAATTCGGGTTCCGAAGCAGCTTTCCTCAGGAAAGTCAGGAACCATGGCGCGCGGCACCTTCCGAACAATCACGCGAAAGTCAGCGAGGTCTTCGCCGGGATTGATCCGATTCCAGTTGACCCGTGCGACCAGCGCATGCTCAGGGTCGTCCTCATGAGCTGAGTAGATCTTCAGTCTTCGACCAAGAAACTGAGCCGCAAGTCGCCCCACCCCTTTCGAACCGGTGAGCGGGCGCTTGAGTCTAGGTGACTTCTCCCGCTCTCGCTTGTTTTGCGAAGCTAACCGGAGATAGAAGAGGCGGAACTGCTCAAGCGTCATTCCGTGGCCGTTGTCGGCCACTTCAATCACATCTCCTGTGATCGTGAGTTCGCAAGTGAACGCGTCAGCATCGTACGCATTCTTGACGAGTTCGGCTATCGCGATGTGCGGCCGTCCAATCAGGCGTTCGCCCAGCTCTCGCAGGAGCGCTGCATCGACGGTAAAACGCTCGATCAAAGGATCCCCGCCTCCATTACCAGTGGCTAGCCGCGCAAAAACGCCGAATCAATTGGAGCGACATGACCACCCCCCTTTTTGCCGACGTACCGGCCCAACGACGAAATCTGATGGCAAGAGTTCGTACCAAACATAGCGAACCGGAGCTACGAGTCCGAAGGGTCGCCCATGAGCTGGGATATCGTTTCCGATTGCACCGACGAGACCTTCCCGGCTCACCTGACTTAGTCTTCCCGCGTCTGAGAAAGGCGATCTTCGTCCATGGCTGCTTTTGGCACAGACATCCAGGCTGCGCGCGAGCGACGTCACCCAAAACCCGAGCCGAATACTGGCAGGAGAAATTCCTAAGAAACGTGGCTAGGGACGCCGCGCGATTGACCGAACTTCGCGAGTTGGGCTGGGATGTTCTGGTCGTCTGGGAATGCGAAACTACCAATCAACGAGCGCTGGCAGCGACATTGTTGTCCTTTCTGCGCCCTGTGGTCGAGAGGCCGAAAAGAAAGGGCCGCCTCGCGGCGGCCCTCTCGATGTCTCCACAAGCGTAGCGCCAGGCCTTACCCCAGCAGCTCCTGCTCGAGCTTCTTCGCCATCTCCTCGATGTTCTCCGGCGGCCAGCCGGGGATGTCCATCCCCAGCCGCAGGCCCATCGAGCTCAGCACTTCCTTGATCTCGTTCAGGCTCTTGCGCCCGAAGTTCGGCGTGCGCAGCATCTCGGCCTCGGTCTTCTGCACCAGGTCGCCGATGTAGATGATGTTGTCGTTCTTCAGGCAGTTGGCCGAGCGCACCGACAGCTCGAGCTCGTCGACCTTCTTCAGCAGGTAGCGGTTGAGCTGGTTGGCGTCGCTCTCCTCGGGCTGCGCGGCCATGCCGATCATCGTCGGCACCGGCTGCGGGATCCCGTCCTCGAAGTGCACGAACAGCGTCAGCTGGTCCTGCAGGATGCGCGCGGCATAGGCCACCGCGTCCTCCGGCGTCACCGTGCCGTCGGTCTCCACCGTCAGGCTCAGCTTGTCGTAGTCGAGCTCCTGTCCGACGCGCGCGTTCTCGACCTTGTAGCTCACCTGGCGGATCGGCGAGTACAGGCTGTCGACCGGGATCAGCCCGATCGGCGCGTCAGCCGGCCGGTTCTGCACCGCCGGCACGTAGCCCTTGCCGGTGTCCGCGGTCAGCTCCATGTTCAGCGTCGCCCCCTCGTCGAGGTGGCAGATCACCAGGTCCTTGTTGAGCACCTCGATGTCGCCGGTCACCGCGATGTCGCCCGCGGTCACCTCGCCCGGGCCGGTCGCGCTGAGCTGCAGCCGCTTGGGGCCCTCGCCCTCCATCCTGAGCGCGATCTGCTTGACGTTGAGCACGATGTCGGTGACGTCCTCGCGCACCCCGGCGAGGCTCGAGAACTCGTGCAGCACGTTCTCGATCTTGATCGAGGTGATCGCGGCACCCTGAAGGCTGGACAGGAGCACCCGGCGCAGCGCGTTGCCGAGCGTCAGGCCGAACCCCCGCTCGAGCGGCTCGGCGACGAAGGTCGCCTTGCGCTTGGCGTCGGCGCCGGCCTTCACCTCGAGGCTGTTGGGCTTCTTCAGTTCCTGCCAGTTCTTCGTATTGACGGACATGGGATTCCCCTCTTGGGAGTGTTTCCTAGTGGCAGCGGCCGCGGGCGCCGGGGGCGCCGCGGCCGATGCGAATTCTGCTGGCGGCCCCGGGGAGCCGCCGGGAAATCGATCAGACGCGGCGCCGCTTGCTCGGCCTCACGCCGTTGTGCGGGATCGGGGTCACGTCGCGGATCGAGGTGATGGTGAAGCCGACGGCTTGCAGGGCGCGCAGCGCGCTCTCGCGGCCGGAGCCGGGGCCCTTGATCTCGACTTCGAGCGTGCGGACGCCGTGTTCGGCGGCCTTCTTGCCGGCGTCGTCGGCGGCGACCTGGGCGGCGTAAGGGGTGCTCTTGCGGCTGCCCTTGAAGCCCATCATGCCGGCCGAGGACCACGAGATCGCGTTGCCCTGGGCGTCGGTGATGGTGATCATGGTGTTGTTGAAGCTGGCGTTGACGTGGGCGACGCCGCTGGAGATGTTCTTGCGTTCGCGGCGCTTGATGCGCTGGGGTTCGCGGGCCATGGGGTGTGTCCTGTCCTAGATCTTTGTCGGAGAAGCGGTCCGTCGGTCCTTCCGGTCCCTCCCCCGACGCCGCTCGTCGCGGGCCTGTCGAAGGATGGAGGAAGGACGCGTCATGGCCTACTTCTTCTTGCCGGCGATCGGCTTGGCCTTGCCCTTGCGGGTGCGTGCGTTGGTGTGGGTGCGCTGGCCGCGGACGGGGAGGCCCTTGCGGTGGCGCAGGCCGCGGTAGCAGGCGAGGTCCATCAGCCGCTTGATGTTCATCGCGGTGTCGCGCCGCAGGTCGCCCTCGACCGTGTACTCGGCGTCGATCGTCTCGCGGATCTGCAGCACTTCGGCGTCGCTGAGGTCCTGGATGCGGCGGGAGTGGTCGATGCCGAGCTTGTCGGCGATCTTCTTCGCCGTCGTCGCCCCGATGCCGTGAATGTAGGTCAGCGCGACGATCACGCGCTTGTTAGTCGGAAGATTAACTCCGGCGATACGTGCCAACTATTTTCTCCATGCTCCACAGGAGACGGCTCCGACAGGCGGGCGTCTCCTATCTCATCGCTGTCAACACCCGGCACCCGAACGGCAAAACGGCCGACTGGTCAGACACATGAGGCCTGCCTGCCGACTCCCCGCGACTGTCGAATGAGCGGCGCGCTTACGGCGAATCGGGTACGCCGTCAACAGTGAAACGCGCAAATGCCGGCGCAGGCCCGGAACACGGGCCGCCGGCTGTCCGATGACGGTTTGCTACACCAGAATTAACGTTTCGTCAAAACCGTCTCGCCCTTCTCTTTCCCCGCAAGGCGGAGGGGGAAGAACGCATTCGACGGCAGGCCGTCGGTGGAGAGAGGCGGCAGCGCTGCCTAGGCCCCTGCGATCACAGCCTCGATCGCCGCACTGACTTCGCCGATCGGGGCCATGCCGTCGACCCGCACGACGATCCCGCGCGCTTCGTAGAGCGGCAGGATCGGGGCGGTCTTGGCGCGGTACTCGGCCATGCGCGTGCGCACGGTTTCCTCGTTGTCGTCCTTGCGCCGCTTGAACTCGGTGCTGCCGCACTTGTCGCACACGCCCTCGACCGCGGGGCGCTGAAACGCGTCGTGGTAGCCGGCACCGCACCTGGCGCACGAATAGCGCCCGACGATCCGCCGTACGAGCTCGTCCTCGTCGACCTCGAGTTCGATCACCCGGTCGAGCTTGCGTCCGTGCTTCGCCAGGATCGCATCAAGCTGCTCGGCCTGCGCCGCGGTACGGGGATAGCCGTCGAAGATCGCCCCGGTGCCCTCACCCATCGCCGCCAGCTCGTCGTCGATCAGCGCCGAGACGATCTCGTCGGAGACCAGCTCGCCGGCGTCCATGATCGCTTTGGCCTTGAGCCCGACCGGCGTCTGCGCGGCGACAGCAGCACGCAGCATGTCGCCGGTCGAGAGCTGGCGCATGCCGTGCTTCTCGACCAGCCGTGCGGCCTGGGTGCCCTTGCCCGCTCCGGGCGGTCCCAGCAGGATCAGGTTCATCGTACTCCCCTGTCGCCGCCGCACCTCAGCGCAGCCGACCTTTGAGTTTCGCCTTCTTGATCAGGTCGCCATACTGATGGGCCAGCAGATGCGACTGGATCTGGCTGATCGTGTCGACCGTCACGTTGACCACGATCAGCAGGCTGGTGCCACCGAGAAACAGCGGAACACCGGTCTGCGCGATCATGTACTCGGGCAGCACGCAGACCAGCGTCAGGTAGGCGGCGCCGATCACGGTGATGCGGGTCAGCACGTAGTCGAGGTATTCGGCGGTGCGCTTGCCCGGGCGGATGCCGGGAATGAAGCCGCCGTTCTTCTTCAGGTTCTCAGCGGTCTCCTCGGGGTTGAACACCACCGCGGTGTAGAAGAACGTGAAGAAGATGATGCCGATCGCATAGAGCGCCATGTACAGCGGCTGCCCGTGCGCGAGGTACTGGTTCAGCGTCTGCAATATGCCGTAGGTCGCGCTGTCGGTCGAAACAGAGTTGCCCGCGAACTGGGTGATCGTCAGCGGCAGCAGCAGCAGCGAGCTGGCGAAGATCGGCGGGATCACATTCGCCGTGTTGAGCTTCAGCGGCAGGTGACTGCGGTCGGCCTGCATCATCCCGCGAGCGCTCGCTCGCTTCGGGTATTGCACCAGCAACCGCCGCTGGGCGCGCTCCATGAAGCAGATGAACAGGATCAGCCCGACGACCATGGCCACGAGGCCGACGATCACGAAACTGCTGATCGAGCCGGTCCGGCCGCCCTCGAACACGTTGGCGATGAAGGTCGGGAACTGGGCAACGATACCGGCCATGATGATCAGCGAGACGCCGTTGCCGATGCCGCGGCTGGTGATCTGTTCGCCGAGCCAGAGCAGGAACATGGTCCCGCCGATCAGGTTTATCACCGCGACGATGCGGAACATGGGGCCGGGGTCGACCACGGCCTGCAGCCCGCTCTGCGCGCCGTAGGCCTCGAGGCCCGCGGCGAGGAACCAGCCCTGAACCGCACACAGGAATACGGTGCCGTAACGGGTGTACTGGTTGAGTTTCTTGCGCCCGGCCTCGCCTTCCTTCTTGAGCGCCATCAGCGTCGGGTGGAGCGCCGCGGCGAGCTGGATCACGATCGAGGCGGTGATGTAGGGCATCACGCCGAGCGCGATCAGGCTCATGCGCTCGAGGCCGCCGCCCGAGAAGGTGTTGAACAGGTCGAGGATGCCGCCGCGGGTCTGGTCGTACAAGGTCTGCAGGATCAGCGGGTTGACGCCCGGCAGCGGAATGAAGCTGAGGAAGCGGAACACGATCAGCGCGCCGATCGTGAACCAGATTCGCTGCTTGAGCTCGGTCGCCTTGGAGAAGTTGGCGAGGCTCAGATTGCTCGCGATATTGTCGGCGCGTGATGCCATCTGACTTTTTTGCCCTGACTTGAGCGCCGGCCCCCTCCGGCAGTCCCGGTCATGTAGGGTGCGGTTCGGCGCTTGTCGAACCCCTGGCCGATTTCTTTCGCCGTCCCGCGCGGAAACGGGACGGCGATGAGAATCAGGCCTTCTTCGCCTTGGCCGTGCCCTTCTTGGCAGCGGCGAGCGCGGCCGGGTCCTTGGCGACCAGCACTTCGACCGAACCGCCGGCCTTCTCGACCGCGGCAATCGCGCCCTTCGAGGCACCCGCGACCTTGAACTGGGCCTTGGCGGTGAACTCGCCCTTGCCGAGCAGGCGCACGCCGTCCTTGCCGCCGCGGGCAACGCCGGCGGCCTGCAGCGCCTCGTGGTCGATCACCTTCTTGGCGTCGAGCTTCTTGGCGTCGATCAGCTTTTGCACCTGGCCGAGGTTCACTTCGGCGTAGTCCTTGGCGAACGGGTTGTTGAACCCGCGCTTCGGCAGCCGCATGTGCAGTGGCATCTGGCCACCCTCGAAGCCCTTGATGGACACACCCGAGCGGCTCTTCTGGCCCTTCTGGCCGCGGCCGCCGGTCTTTCCCTTGCCCGAGCCGATGCCGCGCCCGACGCGGATGCGGGCCTTGCGGGCGCCGGGATTGTCACGGATGTCGTTGAGTTTCATGTCGTTGCACTCGCTTTCGCTTTTGTCGCGCCGCTCTCTCCCCTTGAGGGGAGAGATACGAGGGCTTGGCAGCGTGCTGCCTAGCCGAAGTTGAGAGGGGGCCCCTCTCCCAACCCCCTCCCCTGAAGGGGAGAGGGCTATGAGGTCACTCGACTACCGTCACCATGTGCGGCAGCTTGGCGATCGCGCCGCGGACCTCAGGGGTGTCCTCGAGCTCGACCACCTTGTTCATCTTGCCCAGGCCGAGACCCGTCAGGATCTTCTTCTGCGCCTTGGGCCGGCGGATCGGCGAGCCGATCTGCTTGATCTTGATCTTCGCCATCTCGGTTACTCCACGATCGCTTCGGCGGCGGCCTCGGCCTCCGCCTCGCTCGCCCCGCCGCGACCGAGCAGGTCGGCGACCTTCTTGCCGCGACGCTGCGCAACCGACTTCGGCGAAGTCTGATGGCCCAGCGCGTCGAAGGTGGCGCGGATCATGTTGTAGGGATTCGAAGTGCCGATCGACTTGGCCACCACGTCGGCTACGCCGAGGCTCTCGAAGACGGCACGCATCGGACCGCCGGCAATGATGCCGGTACCCGGAGGGGCCGAACGCAGGTTGACCTTGCCGGCACCGAAATGGCCCTTGCCGTCGTGATGCAGCGTGCGGCCTTCCTTGAGCGGCACGCGGACCATCTTCTTCTTGGCGGCCGCCGTTGCCTTGGTGATCGCCTCGGGCACCTCGCGGGCCTTGCCGTGGCCGAAGCCCACCCGGCCCTTGCCGTCGCCGACGACGACCAGTGCGGCGAAGCCGAAGCGCTTGCCGCCCTTCACGGTCTTCGACACGCGGTTGATGTGCACGAGCTTCTCGATCAACTCGTCGCCGCCTTCCTCGTCGCCCCGGCCCCGACGATCGTCACGGCCGCGGCCACGGCCACGGCCGTCGCCACCGCCACGACCGCCTCGGCCGCCTCGGCCGCGGGACTCGCGCTGCTCGACAGCCGGCTCGGCGCCTTCGGTTGCCTCGACCGCCACGCCGGTCTCGACTTCGTTGTTGGTTTCGTCAGCCATCATCAGAACTCCAGCCCGCCTTCGCGGGCGGCATCGGCCAGCGCCTTGACGCGGCCATGGAACAGGTAACCGCCGCGATCGAACACGACGGCAGTCACGCCGGCCTTCTTCGCCGCGGCCGCGATCTCCTTGCCGACCTGGACGGCGGCTTCGACATTCGCGCCCGAGCCCTTCGCGCCAAGGGTCGAAGCGGCAGCCAGCGTGCGGCCGGCCGTATCGTCGATCACCTGAGCATAGATGTGCCGGCCCGTACGATGGACCGACAGGCGCGGCTTGCCGCCGGCGCGGCTCTTGAGCGCGGTGCGCACGCGGCGGCGGCGGCGCTCGAACAGGGATAGCTTGGCCATGTTACTTCTTCTTCCCTTCCTTGCGGAAGATGTACTCGCCGCGGTACTTGATGCCTTTGCCCTTGTACGGCTCGGGCTTGCGCCAGCGGCGGATCTCGGCGGCGAACTGGCCGACGGCCTGCTTGTCGATGCCCGAGATCTCGACCGTGGTCTGGTCCGGGGTCTTCACCTCGAGGCCTTCCGGCACGTCGAGGTCGACGTCGTGGCTGAAGCCGAGCTGCAGCTTGAGCTTCTTGCCCTGGGCGCTCGCGCGATAGCCGACGCCGGTGATCTCGAGCGTCTTGGTGAAGCCCGTGGTCACACCCTCGACGAGGTTCGACACCAGCGTGCGCTGCATGCCCCAGTGGCTGCGCGCCGCCTTGCCGTCGTTGGCCGGCTCGACCGAGATCGATCCGTCCTCGAGCTTGTAGTTGACCAGCTCCGACAGGCCCATCGACAGGGTGCCCTTGGGCCCCTTGACGGTGAGCTGCCCGTTCTCGATCGCCGCGGTGACCCCGCTCGGGATCGCCACCGGCTTCTTGCCGATGCGGCTCATCAGAACACCTCCGCCAGCACTTCGCCGCCGACGTTCTGGGCGCGCGCCTCGGCATCCGAAAGCACGCCCTTGGGCGTCGAGACGATGGTGATGCCGAGGCCGTTACGGACCGTCGGCAGATCCTTGCAGCCCGAGTAGACGCGCCGGCCCGGCTTGGACACGCGGGCGACGTGCTTGATCGCGGGCTCGCCCTCGAAATACTTGAGTTCGATCCGCAGCGCCGGGTGCTTGCCGGTCGTTTCCTGGCTGTAGCCACGGATGTAACCCTCGCGCTGGAGAACCTCGAGCACGTTGGCGCGCAGCTTCGACGCCGGCGACAGGACCGAGTCCTTCTTCGCCTGCTGGCCGTTGCGGATGCGGGTGAGCATATCACCCAGGGGATCGGTCAGTGCCATCTCGTCAGATCCTCACCAGCTCGACTTGGTCAGGCCCGGAATCAGACCCTTGAGACCCAGGTTCCGGATCTCGATCCGGTTGAGGCCGAACTTGCGATAAACGCCGCGGGGGCGGCCGGTGGTGGTGCAGCGGTTGCGCACGCGCGTCGGGTTCGCGTTGCGCGGAATCTCCGCCATCTTCAGGCGCGCGATCAGGCGCTCGGCTTCATCGAGCGACTCGTCGTTCGCGATCGCCTTCAGCTTCGCGTACTTCGCGGCATACTTCTTCACGAGCTTCTTGCGGCGCTCGTTCTTGTTGATGGAACTCAGTTTCGCCATGGACTTAAGCTCTCCTGGGGCCGCTCACGCAGCCTGCTTCTCTTCAGCCTGGGTATCGGCCTCAGGCGCAGGGAACGGGAAACCGAACAGGCGCAGCAGCTCGCGCGCCTCGTCGTCGGTCTTGGCGGTGGTGGTGATGATGATGTCCATCCCACGCACCTTCTCGATCTTGTCGTAGCTGATCTCGGGGAACACGATCTGCTCCTTGAGACCCATCGCATAGTTGCCGTGCCCGTCGAACGACCGCGGGTTGAGCCCGCGGAAGTCGCGGATACGCGGCATCGCGATCGTCACCAGGCGATCGAGGAACTCGTACATGCGGTCGCGGCGCAGGGTGACCTTGCAGCCGATCGGCATGCCCTCGCGCAGCTTGAACTGCGCGATCGACTTCTTCGCCCTGGTGATCACGGCCTTCTGGCCGGCGATCAGCTCCATTTCCTCGGCAGCCGTCTGGACCTTCTTCTTGTCCTGGCTCGCTTCGCCCACGCCCATGTTGAGCGTGATCTTCTCGAGCTTCGGAACTTCGAAGCGGTTCTTGTAGCCGAACTTCTCCGTCATCGCCTTGACGATGCGGTCGTCGTAAGCCTTCTTCAGACGGGGGACGTACTTGTCAGCCATCGATTTTCTCCCCGGTCTTCACGGCGACGCGAATCTTCTTGCCGTCCTTGTCGGTCTCGAACCGGACACGGGTCGGCTTGCCGTCCTTCGTCGCGATCGCGACCTTGGAAATGTGCATGGGAGCGGGCGCGCGGTCGATGCCGCCCTGCGGATTGCCGGCGCTCGGCTTGCGGTGGCGCGCCGCGACGTTGAGGCCGTCGACGACGACCTTGCCATCCTTCGGCAGAACCTTGAGCACCGTGCCGGTACGGCCCTTGTCCTTGCCGGACAGGACCACGACGTGATCGCCCTTCTTGATCTTCGCGGCAGCCATTACAGCACCTCCGGCGCGAGCGAGATGATCTTCATGAAGCCCTTGCCGCGCAGCTCGCGCACGACCGGGCCGAAGATGCGGGTGCCGATCGGCTCTTCGTTCTTGTTCACGAGGACCGCGGCGTTGCTGTCGAAGCGGATCACGCTGCCGTCGGGACGGCGGACGTCCTTCTTCGTGCGCACGATCACCGCGCGATGGACGTCGCCCTTCTTCACGCGGGCACGCGGCTGCGCCTCCTTGACGGAGACGACGATCACGTCGCCGACGCCGGCGGTGCGGCGCTTCGAGCCGCCCAGCACCTTGATGCACTGGACGCGCTTCGCGCCGCTGTTGTCCGCGACGTCGAGGTTGGACTGCATCTGGATCATCGATCCGGTTCCTTCTCAATGGCTTGCCGGAACGAGTCCGGCAGTTCCAAAATCCTAGTTCGCTGCGACGTCGACCTCGAGGTCGGCCTCGACCGCGACGCCCTTGCTGGCCTTCACCCGATCGAGCACCTTCCACGTCTTGGTCTTGGAGATCGGACGCGTCTCCTCGATCCGGACGACGTCGCCGGGCTTGAACTCGTTGGCCTCGTCGTGCGCGTGGTACTTCTTCGAGCGGCGAATGATCTTCCCGTAGAGCGGGTGCTTCACCTTGCGCTCGACCAGCACGGTCACGGTCTTGTCGGTCTTGTCGGACACCACGGTCCCGACGAGGATGCGCTTCGGCATCGGTACCTCCTTAAGCCTGAGCCGCAGCGCGCGCGCGCTCGGTCTGCAGGGTCTTGATGCGGGCGATCTCGCGACGGACTTCCTTGATCCGCGCGGGACGCTCGAGCTGGTTGGTCGCGGCCTGGAAGCGCAGGTTGAACTGCTCGCGCTTGAGCTCGACGAGCTGTTCGCTGAGCTGGTCGTCGGTTTTCGTCCGCAGGTCCTCGAACTTGCGGTTGCCACCGGTGGCCGGCTTGGCGGCCTTGGCGCTCTTCTTCGTCGCAGCCATCATTCGCCTCCGAGATGCGAGGTGTCGCCGAGACGGGCGACGACCTTGGTCTTGATCGGCAGCTTCATCGCCGCGCGGCTGAATGCTTCGGCCGCAAGCGGGCCGGGGACGCCATCGAGCTCGAACAGGATCCGGCCCGGCTTGACGCGCGCGGCCCAGTATTCGACCGCGCCCTTGCCCTTGCCCTGGCGGACCTCGGCCGGCTTCTTCGACACCGGCACGTCGGGGAACACGCGGATCCACAGACGGCCCTGGCGCTTGATGTGACGCGTGATCGCACGGCGCGCGGCCTCGATCTGGCGCGCGGTGATCCGTTCGGGCTCGAGCGCCTTGAGGCCGTACGAACCGAAGTTCAGCGAGGTGCCACCCTTGGCATCGCCGCTGATCCGGCCCTTGAAGGCCTTGCGGAACTTGGTCTTCTTAGGTTGCAGCATCGTTCCCTACCTCAACGCGCCGGGCGGACGCCGGAGGTCTGGGCCTCCATCATCAGCCGGTCCTGCGCCATCGGATCGTGGGCGAAGATTTCACCCTTGAAGATCCAGCACTTGATGCCGATCACGCCGTAGGCAGTGTGCGCCTCGGCCTCGGCGTAGTCGACATTGGCGCGCAGCGTGTGCAGCGGCACACGGCCCTCGCGGTACCACTCGACGCGGGCGATCTCGGCGCCACCGAGACGGCCGCCGCAGGTGATGCGGATGCCCTCGGCTCCGAGCCGCAGGGCCGACTGCACCGCGCGCTTCATCGCGCGGCGGAACGCCACGCGGCGAACGAGCTGGTCGGCCACGCCCTGGGCGACGAGCTTGGCGTCGATCTCCGGCTTGCGGATCTCGACGATGTTCAGCTTGACCTCGCTCTGGGTCATCGTCGCCAGCTTCGAGCGCAGCTTCTCGATGTCAGCGCCCTTCTTGCCGATGATCACACCCGGGCGCGCCGCATAGATCGAGATGCGGCACAGCTTGGCCGGACGCTCGATCACCACCTTCGAGATCGCCGCCTGCGGCAGGTTCTCGATGATGTACTTGCGCAGCTCGATGTCTTCCTTGAGCAGCTGGCTGTAGTTGCGCCCTTCGGCGTACCAGCGACTGTCCCAGGTGCGGTTGATCTGCAGGCGCAGGCCGATCGGATTGCTCTTCTGACCCATCTTAAGCCTCTTCTTCCTGCTCGCGGACGACGATCCGCAGCCGGCTGAACGGCTTGAGGATGCGCGTGGACTTGCCACGGCCGCGCGTCGCGAAACGCTTCATGGTGATCGACTTGCCGACCGACGCCTCGGCCACGACCAGGGCGTCCACGTCGAGGTCGTGGTTGTTCTCGGCATTGGCGATCGCGCTGGCGAGCACCTTGCGCGCGTCGCGGGCCATCGCCTTCTTCGAGAAGGCGAGGATGTTCATCGCCTCTTCGGCCTTCTTGCCGCGGATCAGGCTCGCGACGAGGTTGAGCTTCTGCGCGGAACCACGGATCGTGGTACCGACGGCCAGCGCCTCGTTGTCGGCGACGCGACGGGGAGATTTCGGCTTGCCCATTAGCGCTTGCCCTTCCTGTCGGCGGCATGGCCGGGGAAGTTGCGCGTGGGCGCGAACTCGCCGAGCTTGTGGCCGACCATGTCCTCGTTGACGGACACCGGAATGAACTTCTGTCCGTTGTAGACGTTGAACGTCAGGCCGACGAACTGCGGCAGGATCGTCGAGCGGCGCGACCAGGTCTTGATCGGCGCGCGGCCACCCTTCTCCTGCGCATCCTCTGCCTTCTTCAGCAGGTGCAGGTCGACGAACGGACCTTTCCAGACGGAACGAGCCATTATCGCTTACCTCTTCTTCTTCGCGTGGCGCGAACGGATGATCATCTTGTCCGTCTGCTTGTTGTTGCGCGTGCGGGCGCCCTTGGTCGGCTTGCCCCACGGGGTCACCGGGTGGCGGCCGCCCGAGGTGCGGCCTTCACCGCCGCCGTGCGGGTGGTCGACCGGGTTCTTGGCGACGCCGCGGGTCAGCGGCTTCACGCCCATCCAGCGCTTGCGGCCGGCCTTGGCGAAGTTCTGGTTCTGGTTGTCGGGGTTCGACACCGAACCGACCGTGCCCATGCAGTCGGCGCGCAGGTAGCGCTGCTCGCCCGAGTTGAGGCGAACGATCACCATCCCGCGGTCGCGGCCGACGACCTGGACGTAGGTCCCCGCCGAACGGGCGATCTGGCCGCCCTTGCCCGGCTTCATCTCGACGTTGTGACAGATCGTCCCGACCGGCATCTGGCCCAGCAGCATCGCGTTGCCGACCTTGGTGTCGACGCGCTCGCCGGCGATCACCTGGTCGCCGGGCGCCAGGCGGTTCGGGGCGATGATGTACGACAGCTCGCCGTCCTCGTACTTGATGAGGGCGATGAACGCGGTCCGGTTCGGATCGTACTCGATCCGCTCGACCGTGGCCGGCACGTCCCACTTGCGACGCTTGAAGTCGATGTAGCGGTACTTCTGCTTGTGCCCGCCGGCCATGCCGCGCGAAGTCACATGGCCCTTGTTGTTGCGGCCGCCGGTCTTGCGCTTGCCTTCGGTCAGCGCCTTGACGGGCTTGCCCTTGTAGAGCGCCGAGCGGTCGACGAGGATCAGGCCGCGCCGGGCGGGGCTCGTCGGGTTGTAGTTCTTGAGTGCCATCGGATTTAGCCCCGTGCGCCTTCAGTGACGTCGATCGACTGGCCCTCGGCCAGCGTCACGATCGCCTTCTTGGTGTCGCTGCGCTTGTAGGGACGGCCCTTCCAGCGCTTGGTCTTGCCCTTCTGGACGATCGTGTTCACCCCGGTGACCTTGACGCCCCACAGCGCTTCGACCGCTTCCTTGATCTGCGGCTTGGTCGCATCGTTGGCGACCTTGAAGACCACGCCGTTCTGCTCCGAAAGCAGGGTCGACTTCTCGGTGATGTGGGGGGCGAGGATCACGTCGTAGTGACGGGCGTCCACTTCCTGCTTCTTAGCCATTGAAGCGCGCCTCCAGCTTTTCGACCGCGGCCTTCGTCAGGACCAGCGTGTCATGCTTCAGAATGTCGTAGACGTTGGCGCCGATCGCCGGGAGCACGTTGACGCCCGGCAGGTTGCCGGCAGCCTTGCGGAAGCTGCCGTCGACCGCGTCACCGTCGATCACCAGCACCTTGCCGCTCCACCCGTTCTTGCCGAACGTGGCCGCGAGAGCCTTGGTCTTGGCGTCCTTCAGCTCGAGGCTGTCGACGACGACGAGGCCGTCCTTCGCCTTGGCCGAGAGGGCCATCTTCAAGCCGAGCGCGCGGATCTTCTTGTTGAGCGACTGCTCGAACTCGCGAGCCCGGGCACCGTGGGCCTTGCCGCCGCCGATGAAGATCGGAGCGCGGCGGTCGCCGTGGCGAGCCGTGCCGCCGCCCTTCTGGCGACCCCACTTCTTGCCCGTGCGGGCGACATCCGAGCGCTCGCGGGTCGCGCGGGCGGTGCCGCGGCGGTTCTCGAGCTGCCAGGTGACGACGCGGTGCAGGATATCGGCGCGCGGCTCGACGCCGAAGACGGCATCGCTCAGCTCGATATCGCCGACCGCCTTGCCGTCGAGTTTCTGGACCTTCACCTTCACGGATCAGCCCTCCTTGTTCTCGTCGGCTTCGGGCGCGCCGCCCTCGGCCTCGTTGATCTTTTCGTCCACGGCGGGCGTGGTCTCGTCACCGGCACCGGCCTGCTGCTCGTGAAGCAGCTTTTCCTGCTGCTCGGGCGAGACTTCGGGCTGCACCTCGTGCTCGGCCGCCGGCTCGACCATGCCGGCCGGGGCTTCCTCATGCTCGGGAGCGGTGGTCTTCTTCTCGAGGACCGCCCCCGGGAACGGCGCGCCTTCCGGCAGCGGCAGCTTGACCGCGTCGCGCACCAGCAGCCAGGCGTTCTTCGCGCCCGGGACCGAACCCTTGACGAAGATCAGGCCGCGATCGGCGTCCGTGCGGACGACCTCGAGGTTCTGCTGGGTGCGCTGGCGGTCACCCATGTGGCCGGCCATCTTCTTGTTCTTGAAGACCTTGCCCGGATCCTGGCGGTTGCCGGTCGAACCGTGCGCGCGGTGGCTGACGGAGACACCGTGCGAGGCGCGCATGCCGCCGAAACCCCAGCGCTTCATCGCGCCGGCAAAGCCCTTGCCCTGCGTGTGGCCGGTGACGTCGACCATCTGGCCGGCGACGAAGTGCTCGGCGCTGATCGTCGCGCCGACCGGAAGCAACGCTTCCTCGCTGTCGACGCGGAACTCCGCGACCTTCTTCTTCAGCGGCACCTGCGCCTTGGCGAAGTGCTCGCGCTGAGGCTTGGCAACGTTCTTCTGCTTGGCCTCACCTGCCCCGACCTGCAACGCGACGTAGCCGTCGCGCTCGGCGGTGCGGTGCGAGACCACCTGGCAATTTTCCAGCGCCAGGACGGTGACCGGCACGTGGCGGCCGTCCTCCTGGAACAGGCGGGTCATCCCGACTTTCTTTGCGATCACGCCCGTGCGCATGATCAGACTCCTTCAACAGAGGCACACGGGACCATTCCCGGGTGCATGCCAGCCCGAATTTTCATGCATCGCCCCGTCCGGGCTGAGTGCCACCGCGCGAACGGTGGCGAGACGGGGGACGCAGCCCGGCGAACGCCGGCGGTATCCCAATGTCTTCGGCTGCTTGCGCAGCCCAGGAAATCGGCCGCCCCCGCCTGGCGGGGGTGCGCCGCGCCGGCTTACGCCAGCTTGATCTCCACGTTCACGCCCGCGGCCAAGTCGAGCTTCATCAGCGCGTCGACCGTCTGGGCATTGGGCTGCACGATGTCGAGCAGCCGCTTGTAGGTGCGCACCTCGAACTGCTCCCGCGACTTCTTGTCGATGTGCGGGCCGCGGTTCACGGTGAACTTCTCGATGCGCGTCGGCAGCGGAATGGGGCCCCGGATGAGCGCGCCGGTGCGGCGGGCGGTTTCCGCAATCTCGCCGGTCGCCTGGTCGAGCACTCGATGATCGAAGGCCTTCAGGCGAATGCGGATGTTCTGAGCTTCCATGTCCTACTACCGATGTCAAAGAGCCACGGACGATCTTCCTTGCCGGAGCCGGTCGACCATCCAAAAAACAAGAGACCGCCCTGCCCGCCGGCATCTCCGGCTGTGGGGCGGCCCCTCGATAATCCCGGCCGGCAGGGCACGAATCCCTGCCGGCGCGGCGCCTATATTACTTCGTGATCTTGCTGACAACCCCCGAACCGACGGTGCGGCCGCCTTCGCGGATCGCGAAGCGCAGGCCCTCGTCCATCGCGATCGGCGCGATCAGCTTGACGCCGATCGTGACGTTGTCGCCCGGCATGACCATCTCGGTGCCCTCGGGGAGGATCACTTCGCCGGTCACGTCGGTGGTGCGGAAGTAGAACTGCGGGCGATAGTTGGCGAAGAACGGCGTGTGGCGGCCGCCTTCGTCCTTCGAGAGCACGTAGACTTCCGCGCTGAACTCGGTGTGCGGGGTGACCGAGCCCGGCTTGGCCAGGACCTGGCCGCGCTCGACCTCGTCACGGCCGGTGCCGCGCAGCAGCGCGCCGATGTTGTCGCCCGCTTCGCCGCTGTCGAGCAGCTTGCGGAACATCTCGACGCCGGTGACGGTGGTCTTCTGGGTCGGACGGATGCCGACGATCTCGACTTCGTCGCCGACCTTGACCACGCCGGTCTCGATACGGCCGGTCACGACGGTGCCGCGGCCCGAGATCGAGAACACGTCCTCGATCGGCATCAGGAACGGCTTGTCGACCGGACGGTCGGGCTGCGGGATATACTCGTCGACGGCTTCCATCAGGGCGACGATCGAGTTCTCGCCGATCTCCGGATCACGGCCTTCGAGCGCGGCCAGAGCCGAGCCCTTGACGATCGGAATGTTGTCGCCGTCAAAGTCGTAGCTCGACAGGAGCTCGCGCACTTCGAGCTCGACCAGCTCGAGGATCTCGGGGTCGTCGACCTGGTCGACCTTGTTCATGTACACGACCAGAGCCGGCACGCCGACCTGGCGGGCGAGCAGGATGTGCTCGCGGGTCTGCGGCATGGGGCCGTCGGCGGCGTTCACGACCAGGATCGCGCCGTCCATCTGCGCGGCACCGGTGATCATGTTCTTCACGTAGTCGGCGTGGCCCGGGCAGTCGACGTGTGCGTAGTGGCGCTTGTCGGTCTCGTACTCGACGTGCGCGGTCGAGATGGTGATGCCGCGCTCACGCTCCTCAGGAGCCTTGTCGATGTTGTCGAATGCCACCGCGGTACCGCCGTGCTTCTGCGCCATAACCTTGGTGATGGCGGCGGTCAGCGTGGTCTTGCCGTGGTCGACGTGACCGATCGTGCCGATGTTGCAGTGCGGCTTCGTCCGCTGGAATTTTTCCTTGGCCATGTCCTGTAACCTTCTGTTCTTCGCAAATCCGCTGTGTTTGGAAATCGGGGGTGGCGCCCAAAATCAGGCGCCGCCCCTAGACGCTCGGCCTGCCTTAGGCAAGCTTCTCCTTGACCTCTGCCGCGACGTTCGCCGGCACCTCGTCGTAGTGCGAGAACTGCATCGTGTACTGGGCGCGGCCCTGGGTAAACGAGCGCAGTTCATTGACGTAACCGAACATGTTGGCGAGCGGCACCATGGCCTCGACTACCTGCGCATTGCCGCGGGTGTCGGTGCCCTGGATCATGCCACGGCGGCTGTTGAGGTCGCCGATCACGTCGCCCATGTACTCCTCGGGCGTCACGACCTCGACCTTCATGATCGGCTCGAGCAGCTTGATGCCGGCCTTCTCGGCCGCCTCGCGCATCGCGCCGCGACCGGTGATCTCGAAGGCCACGGTGCTCGAGTCGACGTCGTGGTAGGCACCGTCGAGCAGGGTGATCGTGAAGTCGATGATCGGGAACCCGATGAGATGGCCGCTCTCGGCCTGCTCGCGCATGCCCTTCTCGACCGACGGGATGTACTCGCGCGGGATGTTGCCGCCCTTGACCTCGTCGACGAAGACGATGCCCTGGCCACGCTCGCCCGGCGTGACGCGAACCTTGGCGCGGCCGAACTGGCCCGAGCCACCCGACTGCTTCTTGTGCGTGTAGTCGACCTCGACCTCGCGGGCGAGCGCCTCGCGGTACGCCACCTGCGGCGCACCGACGTTGGCCTCGACCTTGAACTCGCGCTTCATGCGGTCGACGATGATGTCGAGGTGGAGCTCGCCCATCCCCTTGATGATCGTCTGGCCGGACTCGTGGTCGGTCGAGACGCGGAACGAGGGGTCCTCGGCCGCGAGGCGAGCGAGGGCGACGCCCATCTTCTCCTGGTCGGCCTTGGTCTTGGGCTCGACCGAGAGCTCGATGACCGGCTCGGGGAACTCCATGCGCTCGAGTACGATCGGCTTCGCCGGATCGCACAGCGTGTCTCCGGTGGTCGTCTCCTTGAGGCCGGCCAGCGCAACGATGTCGCCGGCATAGGCTTCCTCGATGTCCTCGCGGTTGTTCGAGTGCATCAGCAGCATGCGGCCGATCTTCTCGCGCTTGTCCTTCACCGAGTTCAGCACCGAACCCTTGCTCAGCTTGCCCGAGTAGATGCGGGTGAAGGTCAGCGAGCCGACAAACGGGTCGTTCATGATCTTGAACGCGAGCGCGGCGAACGGCTCGTCGTCGCTCGACGGACGCGAATCTTCCTCGTCGGTGCCCGGCTTGACGCCCTTGATCGGCGGAATGTCGATCGGGCTCGGCAGGTAGTCGACCACCGCGTCGAGCAGCGGCTGGACGCCCTTGTTCTTGAACGACGAGCCGCAGGTGACCGGCACGAAGCTGTGGTTGAGCGTACCCTTGCGGATCAGCCGCTTCAGCGTCGGGACGTCAGGCTCGTTGCCCTCGAGGTAGGCTTCCATGACCTCGTCGTCCTGCTCGACGGCGAGCTCGATCAGCTTCTGGCGGTACTCGGCGGCCTTGTCGGCCATGTCGGCCGGAATCTCGACGAAGTCGAACTTCGCGCCGAGGCTTTCCTCGTGCCAGATGATCGCCCGGTTTCTGACCAGATCGACCAGGCCCTTGAAGTCGGACTCGGCGCCGATCGGCAGGTACAGCACGGCCGGCGTAGCGCCGAGACGGTCGATGATCGTCTGCACGCAGTAGTAGAAATCGGCGCCGGTGCGATCGAGCTTGTTGATATAGCACATGCGCGGCACGCCGTACTTCTCAGCCTGACGCCACACGGTTTCGGACTGCGGCTCGACGCCGGCGACACCGTCGAACGCGGCAATCGCGCCGTCGAGGACGCGCAGCGAACGCTCGACCTCGATGGTGAAGTCGACGTGACCGGGGGTGTCGATGATGTTGAAGCGGTGCTCTTCACCCTTGCCGTCGTCGGCGCGCCAGAAGGTCGTGGTCGCAGCCGAGGTGATGGTGATGCCGCGCTCCTGCTCCTGCTCCATCCAGTCCATCGTCGCGGCGCCGTCGTGCACCTCGCCGATCTTGTACGACTTGCCGGTGTAGTAGAGGATGCGCTCGGTCGTGGTGGTCTTGCCGGCGTCGATATGCGCCATGATACCGAAGTTGCGGTAGCGCTCGATGGGATGGCTGCGGGCCATGGGAAATTCCTTGGAGAGAGGGAGCCTGCCGGACGGTCGCCCGTCCGGCCTCGCCTAATATGGTTGCCTTCGTTACCAGCGGTAGTGCGAGAAGGCCCGGTTGGCGTCGGCCATGCGGTGGGTATCCTCGCGCTTCTTGACTGCGTTGCCGCGGTTGTTGGCGGCGTCCATCAGCTCGCCCGACAAACGCGCCGCCATGGTCGTCTCGGCGCGTCCGCGCGCAGCCGAGATCAGCCAGCGGATCGCCAGCGCCTGGGCACGCTCCGGACGGACCTCGACCGGAACCTGGTAGGTCGCGCCGCCGACACGCCGCGAGCGGACTTCGACCGCCGGCTTCACGTTGTTCAGCGCGTCGTGGAACAGTGCGATCGGGTCGGCCTTGGCCCGGCTCTGCACGGTGTCGAGCGCGCCGTAGACGATGCGTTCGGCGACCGACTTCTTGCCGTCGAGCATCAGGTTGTTCATGAACTTGGACAGCACCACATCCCCGTACTTGGGATCGGGCAGTATCTCCCGCTTTTCGGGACGACGACGACGTGACATCGGATCAATTCCTTTATCTTCGAGAGCCCCTTCCCCTTCACCGTCACCCTGAACTTGTTTCAGGGCCCATTTCGCGGCCGGGAACAGAACTCGAAATCTCTCACGCAACCTTGCCGCGGAGGCCGGACCGATCCCGAGCAGGATCGCTCATGCGATCCTTTTCAGGATGACCATGCCCCCGGCATGGTCACTTGGGCCGCTTGGCGCCGTACTTCGAACGGCTCTGCTTGCGGTCCTTGACGCCCTGGGTGTCGAGCACGCCGCGCAGCACGTGGTAGCGCACGCCGGGAAGGTCGCGCACGCGGCCACCGCGGATCAGTACCACCGAGTGCTCCTGCAGGTTGTGGCCCTCGCCGGGGATGTAGGCGATGACCTCGCGGCTGTTGGTCAGGCGGATCTTGGCCACCTTGCGCAGCGCCGAGTTCGGCTTCTTCGGGGTCGTCGTATAGACGCGAGTGCAGACGCCGCGCTTCTGCGGATTCTGCTCCATCGCCGGCACCTTGCTCTTGACCGGCTTCGGTTCGCGGCCCTTGCGGACCAGCTGGTTGATCGTCGGCATGTAATCTCTTCACCGTTTTGCGGCGCCGACGGACAGGAAGGTGAAGGCCAAAGGGTCACGCACGGCCGCCAGCCTGAGCCGGTGGAGTTCGCACGAGCCTGAAACGCTCCACCCGCGCCTGCGGCACCGGGTTACTTTGACGGCTGCCCCAAAGCCTTTCGGCTCCAACAGAGAAAGGCCTTGCGCAATCGCGAAGGCCTCCGGGACATCACCGGCAATGTTCAGCTCTATCTGCCCGAAGCGGGTGCGGGCGTACCTGCCCCGGTCTCGGATGGCGGCGCCCTTAGGCGCGTTTGGGGTCCCGGTCAAGAACCGTGTGAGAGGCGCCTGCGCTCACCACAAGGGCATCGAATAGATTTGCACGACCCTGTCGATTCCGGAAGACCTCGTTCGTCGTTCCGGTGCCGGCCGCTTCGTGCCGGCGCAGACGAGGAGTCAGGCCAAGCGGGTGATGGTGATCGTGAAAGCCACCGAGGCCAGCGAACGGGGCGAGCCGCCGACGGCCGAAGCGTGGGCGGCGATGGACAAGTTCACCGAGGAGCTCGCGGCGGCCGGCGTGCTCGTGGCCGGAGCCGGGCTCAGGCCGAGCGCGGCGGCCAAGCGCGTCGTCTACGAAGGCAGCGAGCGTACGGTGACCGACGGGCCTTTCGCCGAGACCCGTGAGTTGATCGCCGGGTTTTCGATCTGGGAGGTCAGCGACATGGACGAGGCAGTCGCCTGGGCGCTGCGCGGTCCCAACCTGGCAGACGGCCGGAGCGAAATCGAGATCAGGCCCTTCTTCGAAGGTGCGGACCTGGCCGGGCTGGTGTCGCCGGAAGAGCTGCTGACGCCACGGGAGGGCGACCGGGGACGGCTCGGAGTGGCGTAAACCAGGCTGCGGACCGGCGAACTGCATCAGGGCGAAGCGGTCCGTTGCCGCGAGCGAGGCCGACGCGGTATCATCGGCCCTGTCCGGCAATCGCGCGAGACCCCAGCCATGATGAACATCGCGACACTGACGCTCAACCCGACGCTCGACGTGTCGTTCGCGGTCGACAAGGTGTTCCACACCCACAAGATGCGCGGCCGCGACGAACGCCACGCGCCCGGTGGCGGCGGGATCAACGTGGCGCGCGTGTTCGTGCGGCTCGGCGGCATCGCGCGCTGCTATTATCTCTCCGGCGGTCCGACCGGTGTGGCGCTCGACGGCCTGCTCGACCTGCACCTGCTCGTCCGCCGCAAGATCCCGATCGAGGGCGAGACGCGGGTCAGCACGACCGTGTTCGAGACCGAGAGCGGGCGGGAGTACCGCTTCGTTACCGACGGGCCCGAAGTCTCCCCGGAGGAGTGGCAACAATGCCTCGACGCCCTCGCCGAGGCCGAGTGCGATTACATCGTCGCCAGCGGTTCGCTGCCGCGCGGCGTACCGGGCGACTTCTACGCCCGCGTGGCCCGGCAGGCGAAGGAGCGCGGGATTCGCTTCGTGCTCGACAGCTCCGGCACCGGGCTGTCCGAAGGCCTCGCCGGGGGCAACGTGTTCCTCGTCAAGCCGAGCATCGGCGAGCTGCGCGCACTGACCGGGCGGGAGCTGGCCTCGGACGAAGAGATTGCCGAGGCCGCGCTGGCGATCGTGGGCCGCGGCGAGGCCGTGAACGTGGCTGTGACGATGGGCCGCGACGGCGCCCTGCTGGCCAACGCCGGCGGCACACTGCGCCTGCCCGCGATCGAAGTCGAAGTCGCGAGCGCGGTCGGCGCGGGCGACAGCTTTCTCGCGGGGATGGTGCACGCGCTCGCCAGCGGGCGCAAAGTCGAGGACGCGTTTCGCTTCGGCATCGCGGCGGGCACCGCGGCGATCCTCACCCCGGGCACCGATCTCGCGCGGCCGGCCGACATCACCCGGCTGTACGAACAGGTTCAGGCGCTGGCGCGATAGATCTCGTCGATCGCTTCGGCGAGCGCCGCATCGAATTCCGCATCGCTCATGGTCACTCGCAGGTCCGACAGCAGAGCGCGGCTGAAGCTGGCGATCATGCCCGGGTTGCGGGCCAGCCTTTCACAGGCCTCGCGGCGCGAGTAGCCGCCCGACAGCGCCGCAACCCGGGCGACCCGTGGATGCGCAATGAGCTCGCGGTAGAAATCGTCCTCGACCGGGATCGACAGCTTGAGCATGACGAGGCGCTCATCAGGAAGGCGCGCGAGGCTGGCGAGGATCTCGTCGAGCAGGATCGCCTCGCCTGCCGCGCGATCGGGCGCCGCGATGTCATACTCCGGCTCGAGGATCGGCAGGAGCCCTGCGGCCGCGACACGTTCGGCAAGATCGAACTGCTGCCTGACGACCGCGGCGATGCCAGAAGGGCTGGCCCGGCGGATGAACGAACGCGCCTTGGTGCCGAACACGCCGAGCCCCTTCGCCCGCGCAAGCAGCGCGTCGAGCCCGGCGATCGGCTTCATCAGCTGAGCGCCGTCACGTTCAGTCTCGAGGCCCTGGTCGATCTTGACGAACGGCACGATGCCCTTCGCCCGGAGGAAGTCTGGGACCGGCGTCCCGCCGACCGATCCGTCCATCGTCCGCTCGAACAGGATCGCGCCGATCAGCCTCTCGCCGGAGAACGATGCTGAGCTCATGATGCGCTCCCGCATCTCGTGGACGAGAGCGAACATGGTTTCCTCGTCGGACCAGGAGTCAGGCGCGAGGCCGTATCCGGTCAGCGTCTTCGGAGTCGAGCCGCCCGACTGGTCGATCGCGGCGATGAAGCCGCGGCCGTGACGGATGCGTTCCAGCGCCTGGCGATGCGTGAGAGTCATCGCCGGCAAATATGCGCCTTTGATGGTCGACAGGCCAGACCACCGCGCGCGAACACGCACCCTCGAGCCCGCATGACGTTCGCCTCGGCGCTGGCCCGCGCAGTGCGGCTCGCTTCAGCCGGCTGGGGCCGCCCGCATTCGTCGTCGGTAACCCAACCGTCGGCGTTCGCATCGGCGGCCTCGAACCGCTTCCCTTCGTAGGAGAGGATCTCGGCGAGCGAGGCGCCGGCATCGTAGTTGGTGTTGGCGGCGGCGAGCAGTGTCGCATTGAGCGGGGCGACCAGGCGGGCGAGCACCATGCCGCCGGGGCCGCATTGGTTCGGGCCCGATGTCCTCCGACACGACCGCCTCGCTCGCGGCGGCTGCGCCCTCATCTGACAGGACGATCGAGCCGAGGCCGCGCTGCCACCTGTCGAATTCGGGGAAGCTGATCGACTCGTTACGGTCGGCGTCGATCGAGGCAAAGCGTCCGCGGATCGCGGCCGCCTTGCGGCTCTCGATGGCCGTACGGAGTTCCTCCAGCGTCACGGTGCCGTCACGATCGCGGTCGGCAGCGGCGAACATCTTCTCGACCGCCTCATCGAATCGGTCGCGTCTGATCGCCTCGCCCGGGCGACGGCGCGGCTCGCCGTCGGTCAGGTGCTCGAAGCCCTCGCGCGCCTTGCCCATGCCGGGCTGGCCGTCCTGTGAGTTGTCCTGCGACAAGGCCGGGGTCGGCGTGCATGCCGCCAGGACGGCACCTGCGAGTACGAGAATCCTGTGCATTGACCGTCCCTATCCTAACGGCCGGGATTGGCAACCGGATCGGACGGCGCGTCGCGTTCGCCGAGAAGGGCCAGTGAGCGGGGCTCCGAGGCGTTCGTCGACGCCGCCGTAGGCGCACTACCTGGGCCTGCGTTCCGCGGCGACCTCGATCTCGCCCGTGCTGCCCGAGGGCGCCGAGACGCGGATGCGGAGCTTGCCCCACCATTCCGCGGCATCGGAACCGGTGAACTCTGACGGGTCGAATTCCAGGCGCGAGTTCAGACCTTCGTAGTCGTCGTTGGAGAGCAGCACGGCGAAACCCAGGGGGGTGTCGATCCCGATCTCGAGCCAGGGATCGACATCCTCGCTCTTCGCGGTGATGACGATTGTGTCGCCACTGCGTGCCAGCGCCGAGGGTGCCGGGGACGGGGGCAGGCGGAACATCGCGTAGGGTCCCATCGGGCGCGAGGTATCGCCGATCAACAGCGGGGAGTCCTCATCGAAGCTCACCGCTGCGGCCTGCCCGTACGGGAGATTGGCGACCGGCGCGGATCGCGGAGTAATCCTGGCCACTGCAAGGCGAGCGCCGCCCGCGCCCGAAAGGCTCGAGACACGTACGGTGTAAACACCGTCAGCCGGCATCTCGGTGATGATGCGGGAGTTCAGGTTGCCGCCGCCGTCGTCGTCGGACGCGATCGAATTCCGCCCCGTGCCCTCACCCTGGAACAGTTCCAGCACGGGGTCGGCCCGGCCATTTTCCTCGTCGTCCTCTTCGGCGACGAGCGTGATCGAGTAGAATTCGCCGCGGCGCGCGGTGAACGTGAACAGCGAGTCGGAATCGTCCGGAAACGCCACGCGCCGTTCGGCGCGACCGCCGGACAAGGTCAGCGGGGTCGTCACTTCAGGCACGAACACGCTCTCGCGCGCGATCAGGGTGAACCCGCCCCCCGTGCCGAGCGCCCCTACTTCGACGCGGTAGAGGCCGCCCGCTTCGCTGGTCACCGTCACGCGCGGGTTGAGGGCGCCGCCGCTGTCGTCATCCTCGCCAACCAGATCTCCATCGGCATCGTAGACCCTCATGACGAGGTCGAGCCCGTCGGAGGCGCGAGGAGCAGGGATGGCATCGAGCTGGACGGTTTGCCCGGGCCCGGTGCGCAGCGAAATCGTGACCGGCTCGCTCGCCGAAGCCACCTCGCCTGAAACAATGCCTCCGACTTCGAGAGTCTCCTGCGCGGCTGCAGGCGAGGCAGCCGCCAGCGCGAGGGCGAGGCAGGCGCCCCAGCGAAAATCGGAATGCGACATTTCCCCCCTCCTTCAGGACGACGCGATCTTAGCCGCTCGTCAGGTGCTCGACCAGCGCCTTGACTTTCTTCTGTCGCCACTGTGGACGCGGCGCCACGAGCCAGTAGGCGCTGCGACTCTCTTCCGGTGGCGAGAGTGCGACGAGGCGCCCGTCGGCAAGCGACTCCTCGACCAGCGGCAGCGGCATGACCGCCTTGCCCAGCCCTGCGAGCGCCGAGCTCAGCGCCTGTCCGGCGTTTCCGACCTGGAGCAGCACCTCCTCACCCGAGGCCTCCCCGAGGCCCGGATGGCCTGGCCAGGCGATCCATCCGTCGGCGCCGCCGGGAGCCGCGACCAGCACACGGCTGGCAGGGGCGAGCTGGACGCCTTCCAGATCGCCGGGGCCTTCGATCAGACGGACCGCGACGTCGAGATTCGCCTCGGTGAAGTCGGCGTCCTCGTCGGCGATCAGCTGGAAACGGATTTCGGGCCGCGATGCGCGAAAGCTTGCCAGACGCGGCGCGAGCCACTGGCTGTAGAATTCGCGTGGCACCGCCATTGTGTAGGAGTGGCTGGCCTGCCCAGCCTGCATCGCCTGAACCGATTCCTCGAACCGCAGGAAGCCTTCGCGCAGCGCGTCGAGCCCCGCCTGGGCCTCGTCGGTCAGCTCGAGGCCCTTGCTCGTGCGCCGGAACAGCACCACGCCGAGCACGTCCTCGAGCGCGCGGATCTGCTGCCCCACCGCCGCGGGGGTTACGGCAAGCTCGTCGGCCGCGCGGGTGAAGCTCAAGTGCCGCGCGGCGGCGTCGAACACGCGCAGGGCGTTGAGGGGCAGGTGCGTGCGCTTCATGGCGCGACGCGTTTAGGCGTGCATGCGTCAGGCGGCAACATGTCGCCGAGCTACGACCTGGAGCGACCGATCCCGGTCGAGGTGCGGTTCGTCCCTTCGGGGTGGAACCGGGTTCGCAGCGATGCATAGCAGGCGGCATTGCGCTCACCATCCGGAGACCAGGATCATGAACCGCTTCAAGACCTTGCTGGCCGGCGTTGCCGCAATGCTCGTCGTCGCGCAGCCGGCGTTCGCGGCTCCGCGAACTGCAGCGGGCGTCGCCGAGAGCGAGGAACTGGCCGGCTATCCAGGGTCAGGACCCGTGATCGCCGTGATCGGCGTCGTCGCTTTGATCTCGCTGATCATGCTCGTCGACGGAGGTGACAACGATCAGCCCGCGAGCCCCTGAAGGCTAGCGGAACGCCCGCGCAGCGAGTTCGGGCAGGGGTTCGCTGATCGGCCGGAGAAAGTCGACCGCTCCCGTGAAATGCTCGATCATGGCATCGTACCCGGCTTCGGAAAGCGTCAGCCACATGATACGCTTGTCGAACAGGTCGATCGTGCGATCGACCAGGCCGGTAGTCACGAGTACGGTCACGGCGTGCCGGAGCACGGCAACCTCGAGCTCGCCCGTAAGGATCAGGTGATCCAGCGTTACACGGTGGCCACGTTCCTGCTGGATGAACAGTTCAAGCAGCACGTCCCACATTGGTTCGCGCAACTGCAGCCGCGGAAAGATCTCCGCCCGGCGCCGGCGAACCTCCCGTGTGGCCATGGCGAAGGACAGCAGGAGCTCGCGCGAGTCCTCGCCGACCGGCATTGCGTAAGCCGCCGCGGGACGAGAAGCCATCTGGTTGGCCCAGGCCATAAGCTGATGGGCCAGCGCCCGGAGCTCGCCCGGCGTCGGGGGTGCGTTCTCCACGATCTCAGATCCTCGTTGAACGGCCCTGCGAATCCTGATGGCGAGGCGCGCTCGAAGGCGCGCGCTGCTAGGGTTGCTGGGTCGACCGCGCTTGACGAATCGCGTCAAAGATTTCGCAATCGGCACTATTTTCACCTACATCTCTCAGTCAAAACCCCGAGAGACAGGTCGCCGACCAGAGAATACGACAAAGCCTTCCGCTTGGCGCCGAGGAGCCGCCGATGCATCAGATGAGGGCAGCTACGCTGGCCAACTACCTGGAGGTGGCGACCTTTGCCGGCCTCGATGGTCGCCGCATGCTGCGGCAGGCCGGCATTTCGCTCGAAACCCTCGATCATGCCGAGAACCGCGTTCCCGCCTCCGCCGTTATGCGACTGCTCGAGCGCTCGGCTGCAGAGGCGGGCTGCGAAAGTTTCGGTCTGCTCATGGCCGAACGCCGCACGTTCGCCAGTCTCGGCCCGGTCAGCCTGCTGCTCGAACGCCTGCCGCATCTGCGCGCGGTCATGCGCGCCTCGATCGCGTTCCAGCGCCACTTCAACGACGTGGTCACGATCGCGATGGAGGAAGAGGATGACACAACCCTCATCAAGCTGGACCTCCTGCCGGACGTGTGGAACGAACAAGGCATCGACCTTGTCGTCGGCATGGGCTTTCGCGTCCTTTCCGGCGCTTCAGGCAATCGGTGGAAGCCTGCCTGCGTCCATCTCGTGCACCGGGCGCCGCAGGACTTGTCGGTATGGCGCCGGGTCTTCCCCGCACCCGTAGAGTTCGAGGCCGGCTTCAACGGCTTCTCGTGCGCGACCGATTCGATGCTGATTCCGAACCCGCTGGCGGACGCGGCGATGGCGCGGCACGCACGCTATCTTCTGAACCTCCTGCCGCTCGACAGCGGTCCGGAAAAACTCGGCGACCGCGTGCGGCGCACGATCAGCCAGTTGTTGCCCAGCGGCCGGGCAACCGTCGACCAGGTCGCGGCGCAACTGGGCATGAGCGCGCGGAGCCTGCAGCGCCGGCTCGACGAGGAAGGGTTGCAGTTCGCCGAGCTGCTCACCAGCGTCCGCCAGGAACTGGCGACCGCCTACCTCGCCGGCTCCACGCGGCCGGTGACTTCGGTGGCGGCGATGCTCGGCTATTCCTCGCCGAGCTCGTTCACGCGCTGGTTCGCGGGCTCGTTCGGAGTCTCTCCCCAGGTCTGGCGGGCCACAAGGCGTGAGCAGGCCGGGCCGCCGCCGGTCTGGCGCCGGTGAGGCGACTCAGCCCTCGGAGCGCGCGGGGGCGGACAGCGGGAAGAAGGGAATGGCGACCTCGAACGGGGTCCCGTCCTCGCGCACGAAGGTATAGTGCCCTTCCATCGAACCGTGATTGGTCATCAGTTCGCACCCCGACACGTAGTCGTGGGTCTGTCCCGGAGCAAGCACCGGGGTCTCTCCGACGACCCCTTCCCCGTCGACGAGGTTCACCATCCCTCGCGAATCGGTGATCCGCCAATGCCGCGTCTGCAGCTTGATCGTGTCTTCGCGGTGGTTCTCGATGCGGATGTGATAGACCCAGAACCAGCGCCGCGCTTCGGCCCGTGACTGGTCGGGCATGTAGTTGACCGCCACGCGCACCGTCACGCCGGCAGTCATCGCCGCGTGCTGAAACAGGTTCGCGAGGACTCCTTGCATGGCTGCACGGTAACCCGATCGGAGAGATCGGGCAAAGGCCCTGCGGCGAGTTGCGCGCAGTTTATTCAGCTGTGCGAGCCTCGTCGCGTCAGACGGGCCCTGCCGCGCTGCGGCAACGGTAGCGATCGGTACCCCGTCAGAGTCCCGCGCGGGCGAGCGCCTGGTCGAGATCTTCGATCAGGTCCTCGGGATCCTCGAGACCGACATTGATGCGGAGCATGCCTTCGGTCACGCCCATCTCCTCACGCGCTTCGGCGGTGACCGAATAGTGCGTGGTCGAGGCGTTGTGGCACATCAGAGTGCGCGAATCCCCGATGTTGTTCGAGATGTCTATCAGCTCGAGCGCGTTGAGCACGGCGAAGGCCTGCTCGCGGTTCTCGACCTCGAACGAGAAGATCGGACCGCAGGCGTCCATCTGCTTCATCGCCAGCGCGTGTTGCGGATGGCTCTGCAGGCCGGGGAAGTTGATCCGCGGAACCCGACCTTCGAGGAATTGCGCAACCTTCAGCGCACTCTCGCTCTGGTGGCGCGCACGCAAGTCGAGCGTCTCTAGGCCCTTGAGTACAACCCAGGCGTTGAACGGCGAGAGATTGGGCCCCGTGTGGCGCTGCATGGCCAGCAGCTTCTCGTTGATGAACTCCCTTGTCCCGCACACCGCCCCCGCGAGCACGCGGCCTTGCCCATCCATCAGCTTTGTCGCCGAATAGGCGACGACGTCGGCACCGAACTCGAGTGGCCGCTGCAGTGCCGGCGTGGCGAAGGCGTTGTCCACCACCGTGGTGATGCCCCGTTCGCGCGCGAGGCCGCACACGAACTCGAGGTCGACGACGTCCATCGTCGGGTTGGCCGGAGTCTCGAAGAAGAACACCTTCGTGTTCGGCTTGATCGCATCGACCCAGGCCTGGTTGTCGCGCGCGTCGATCGTGGTTGTCGTGATGCCGAAGCGCGGGAACAGGTTGTCGAGGATCCAGCGGCACGAACCGAACGCGGCACGCCCGGCGACGACGTGATCGCCCTGGCTCAGCTGGCACAGTAGCGCGACGGTCATCGCCGCCATCCCGCTCGCCTGGACACGGCAGGCTTCGGCGCCCTCGAGCGAGGCGATGCGTTCCTCCAGCATGGCCACGGTCGGGTTCTGCAGCCGCGAATAGGTCATGCCCTGGACCTCGCCGCGGAAGCGCGCTGCGGCTGTCTCAGCATCGTCGTAGACGTAGCCCGAGGTCAGGAATATCGCCTCGCTGGTCTCGCCCTGTTCCGAACGCCAGGTTCCCGCGCGCACAGCGCGGGTCTGCGGGCGCCAGTTCGAGGTGATCGCGCGATCGGTGCCGGTAGTCTTCTTCATCGTGCGCCGCGTCTAGGACTCGCGCGGGCCGGGGCGCAACGAAAAAGCGGGTGCTTGCGCCACCAGGGGCCCCTGCTTAAGGGCCCGCGACGATGAGCCCGTCGGCCCCGCACCCGCCGCACCGTCCGAGGGATCCGATCGGCTTGACCGTGGCCGTCTCGCTGGCATTCCTCGGGCTTTGCCTGGTACGGCTGACCATCCCGTCGAAACCGTACTTCGACGAGGTTCACTATCTCCCGGCGGCGAGGGCAATCCTCGAGATGTCGCGGCCACTCAATCCCGAGCATCCACCGCTCGGCAAGGAAATCCTCGCTCTCGGCATCGCGCTGTTCGGCGACAGGCCGCTCGGCTGGCGGATAATGCCGGCGCTGTACGGCGTCCTCGGGCTGTTCGCCGGCATGCGGGCGCTATGGTTCGCAACCGGCTCGCGCTTCGCGACGATCGCCTTCGGCATCCTGCTGGCGACCGCGCCGCACCTGCTGATCCAGTCGCGCATCGCGATGCTCGACGTGTTCATGGCCAGCTTCACACTGGTGACGCTGTGGATGTGCGCGGGAGCCGTGCGTGAGCCGGAAACCGCGCGCTGGCGGCTCGCGGTCGGCGGCGCGGCGCTGGGACTGGCGATGGCATCCAAGTGGAACGTGCTGCCCCTCGCGGTCCTGCCGGGTCTCGCCTTCCTCGCCGTGCGTGCGCGGGTCGCGGGGTGGAGCTTCCTGACCGCGCACCGCGGCGCTCCCGTGCCCGGAATGACCCTGGTCGAAGCAGCACTGTGGCTCGGAATCGTGCCGCTCATTGTCTATGCGGCGTCCTTCTGGCCGTACTTCCTCTACGCCGGGCAGCCGACGACGCCGTGGGGCCTCGTGGAATGGAACCGCCACATGCTCGAGCTGCAGGAGCAGGTGGTGGAACCGCACACTTACATGAGCCGGTGGTATCACTGGCTCGGGAACTGGCGGGCGATCTGGTATCTCTACGAGGTCGTCGACGGCGCCCAGCGCGGCGTGCTGCTGGTGGGAAATCCCCTGACCATGCTCATCGGCGTGCCGGCGATGCTGTGGTGCGCTTGGATCGGCGTCGCGCGCCGGCGGTGGGACGCGTTGGCGGTCTTCGTTCTCTATGCGGTCAGCTTCGGGATGTGGATCGTCGCACCCAAGCCGGTGCAGTTCTACTACCACTATCTGCTGCCGAGCTGCTTTCTGATGGCCGGCCTGGCGATGGCGCTCGACGCCCTGTGGCAGCGCGGTAATCGGTGGCGCTGGGGCTCCATCGCGGTGCTCGCCGCTGCCTGCGGCCTGTTCGCCTATTTCTGGCCGATCTACAGCGCCGCTCCGCTCGACGAAGGCACGGACTTCCTGCGCTACACCTGGCTCGACAGCTGGCGCTAGCGGAACCGGCCCCAGACGAAGCGGCTCGACAAGGCGTAGTTCCATACCGAGCCGATCACGATGCCCGCGAGCGCCGAAACATAGGGGTGAAAACCCATCCGCACGAGTATCGCCGCTACGCCCACGTTGGTGAGCAGGCCGACCGAGCAGGTCAGCGCGAACTTGAGCCACCCGCGGAAGAGGCGCCAGGCGCCGCGCAGGCGCTGGTCGGCGTATGTCAGCGCGTTGTTCAGCGCGAAGTTGAAGGTCATCGCGACCAGCGCGGCGAGGGTCTGGCCGAGCTCAAACGCCGAGAACAGCTGCTGTTCGAAGCTGCCGCCGAACAGCGCGAGGAACGCGCTCAGCACGGCCATGTGAACTACGACACCCATTGCACCGATCGTGCCGAACAGTGCGTAGCGGGTCGGGATGATCCGGCCGAGCCACTTGTCGTAGAGCCCGACGAGGAACTCGAACACGACGCGGCGGTCGAGCTTGCTTTCGCCTTCGGTGCGCGCGGCGAAATGCAGAGGAAATTCCCTGACGCGCAGCGGAGCCGGCACGGTCGCGAGGATGTCGAGCAGCAGCTTGAACCCGATCCCCGAAAGGCGGTGTGCCTCCCGTCGCACGGTATCTGCGCGCAGCATGAAATAGCCGCTCATCGGATCGGAAAGCTCGACTCCGGTCACCTTGCGCGCCAGTGCGTTGGCCAGCACCGAGGCCTTCTCGCGGCGCGGCTCGTTCCAAGCCTCGGTGCTCGCCCCCGGGGCGAAGCGCGAGGCGACCGAGATGTCGCATTTCCCGTCCCGGATCGCGGCGAGCATCTCGGGCAGCATGGCCGGATCATGCTGCAAGTCGGCGTCCATGACGGCCACGACCGGCGCGGCCGTGGCGCAGATCCCCTCGATCGCGGCGCTGGCAAGGCCGCGGCGCCCGATCCGCTGGATCACGCGGATGCGCGGGTCGACGGCGGCGACGCGGCGTGCCTCGTCGGCCGTGCCGTCACGGCTGTCGTCGTCGACGAAGATCGCTTCCCAACCGGTGGGGCCGAGCGCGGCCTCGATCCGCTCGATCATCGGCACGACATTCGCCCGCTCGTTGTAGGTCGGCAGGACGACCGCGAGTTCGAGCGGGGGGCGCTCAGAGGCGCGCAAGAACCGCCTCGCCGATCTCGGCCGTGCCGGCGGAACCGCCGAGGTCAGCGCCCTTGATGCCATCGGCCAGCGCTTTCGCCACAGCGGCCTCGACCCGTGCCGCCTCGGCTTCGCGCCCGAGACTGTGACGCAGCAGCATCGCCAGGCTGAGGATCATCGCCATCGGGTTGGCCTTGCCCTGTCCGGCGATGTCCGGCGCCGAGCCGTGGATCGGCTCGTAGAGGCCCCTGGTGCCGAACTCGGATTGCGCCTCGCCGAGCGAAGCGCTCGCGAGCAGGCCGATCGAGCCGACGCACATCGACGCCTGGTCCGAGAGGATGTCGCCGAACAGGTTGCCGGTGACGATCACGTCGAACTGGCCCGGGTTGCGAACGAGCTGCATCGCCGCGTTGTCGACGTACATGTGGCTGAGCTCGACGTCGGGATACTCGGCAGCCACCTCGATCACGACCTCGCGCCACAGCTGGCTGGTCTCGAGCACGTTGGCCTTGTCGACACTGCACAGTCGCTTCCGCCGGCCCTGCGCCGCGCGGAACGCCAGATGGGCGATACGGCGAACCTCGTCCTCGGCGTAGGACATGAAATCGTAGCCCTGGCGGCGGCCGTCGGGCAGAGTCCGGATCGCCTTCTCGCCGAAGTAGACGTCGCCGTTGAGCTCGCGCACGATCAGCAGGTCGATGCTGCGGGCCACCTCCGGGCGCAGCGCCGAGAGGTCCTCGAGCCCCGAGAACATCGTCGCCGGACGCAGGTTGGCGAACAGCCCCAGCGCCTGGCGCAGCCCGAGAATCGCCTGCTCGGGACGCAAATGGCGTTCGAGCCCGTCGCACGAGGGATCGCCGACCGCGCCAAACAGCACGGCATCGGCGGCCTTGGCCATCTCGAGCGTCTCCGGCGGCAGCGGGTGACCATGGCGGCGGTAGCCGATCCCGCCGACGTCACCCTCCCACACGGTGAGGCCCGGCAGATCGAGCGCGGCGAGCACCCGCCGTGCCTCGGTCATGATCTCGGGGCCGATCCCGTCTCCGGCAAGGCAGGCGATCTTCATGGCGATATCCGTCCCAACAGCTCCCTGAGGCGTGAGCGCGCGGCCATAACATCGCCGCGCCGGTCGGCAAGCAGGTAGTGATCGAGCGGCCCCGCGAGCCGGTCCATCAGCACCAGCGTGCCGGCGAAGTCGCGCGGTTCCGGCGGTTCGCCACCGTAGCCGAGCTCGCGCAGCAGGAGCGTTTCATAGGCGATCAGCGCCCCCACCCAGCCCCTCGCCGACGGTGCGTGGCAGATAGCATCGAGCAGGCCGCCGAGCGCCCCATGCAGGCTCGGATAGGGCTGCCGCTCGGGCAGCGCGGTCGCTGTGAGCGCGCAGGCCCATCCGATTGCCGCGGCGGGCAGCGGCTCGCCGAGCCAGGGTCCGCGGCTCTCGACCAGCTCGAGCTTCGCAAACGGTAGCTGGCTGTCGGAGCGGGCGCTCAGTTGCAGCTCCACACGGTTGCCGGGGATCACGACCGGGCGCAGCCGCCGCCCGCGGCCGCCGGCGACGTAGCCGGCGACCACCCCGTACTCCTCGGTCAGCACGCGCACGACGACGGCCGTTTCGCCGTGCGGCCGGGCGGCCAGCAGGATCGCGGGAGCACGCAGGTGCATCGGGACGAGGTAGGGCTTTCGCAGGAGGACGCAAAGACGCCGAACGTCACCCCGGCGAAAGCCGGGGCCTCGTGCCTCAATGCACGATCTGGCGGCATGCGAGCCCGGCTTTCGCCGGAGTGACGGCCTACTTCGCCTTCGACTCCAGCGCGGCGATACGGGCTTCGAGCTTCGTGCATTCCTCGCGCGCGCGGCTCGCCATGTCCTTGACCGCGTCGAATTCCTCGCGGGAAACGAAGTCGAGACCGCCCAGCGCCTCCTTGATGCGCTCGCGCGCCCCTTCGCGGGCTTCGCGGGTCATCCCGGCGAGAGTGCCGGCGGCACTGTTGGCCAGCTTGACGAAGTCGGCGATGATCGGGTTTTCGCTTTGCATCGCCGTTATCTGGCCCCCGCCTGCCGCGCGCGCAAGCTAAAGCTCGATCCGCTGCACGGCGTTCGAGACGTCGACACTGTCGGCCTCGGGATTGAGCTGCAGGAATTGCCAGTTGAGCAGCGTCGCGAACAGGATCCAGGCGAGATAAGGCAGCAGCAACAGCCCCGCGAGCCGACGCACCTTCCAGAACAGTACGACGGTGAGGAGGACTGCGACGTCGAGCACGACGAGCAGCCACAGTGCCAGCTCGATCTCGTGCCCGGCGAAGAAGACCGGCGACCACGCGAGATTGAGCGCGAGTTGAAGGACAAAGGCGAGGATCGCCGGAACCCGATATCGCGCGCCCCAGGCCGCACAGACGAGCGCGAGCGCGAATCCCATGAGCGCATAGAGCACGGTCCAGACCACGCCGAAGGTCGCCGGCGGTGGGAAGGTCGACGGCTTGTCAAGCGCTGCGAACCATGCGTTGTCGGCGGTGCTGCCGGCATATTGCCCGGAGAGGAACCCGAGCAGCATCACCCCGGGGATCAGGAACAACGCCCAGCGCATCAGGCTGGCACGCAGCTGGGCAGGCGAAGCGAGACGGTTCATCGTAGCTCCTGTCCGCGAATCGTACGCGGTATGGCGGGTGGGGTTTCGCGGCGCAATCAGCGCCGTTGTGCGGCTATCAGAAACTCTGCGTTGCCCTCGGTCCCCCTGATCGGGCTTTCGGTGATCCCGAGAACCTCCCAGCCATCGGCCTCGAGCCAGTCGCGCACTTCAGTACAGACGCGTGCGTGGAGCGCCGGGTCGCGGACGATCCCGCCCTTGCCGACCTCGTCGCGGCCCACCTCGAACTGCGGCTTGATCAGCGCGACGAGCGTGCAGGGGGTAGCGGCGAGTCGGAGCGGCACCTCGAGCACCTTGGCGAGCCCGATGAACGAGGCGTCGCACACGACCCAGTCGCAAGGGCGATCGATCTGCGCCGGGGTCAGCGCCCGGGCATTGGTCTGCTCGAGCACCGTGACCCGAGGATCCTGACGCAGTTTCCAGGCCAGCTGGTTGGTGCCGACGTCCACGGCGAACACGTGCGCGGCGCCGCGAGCGAGCAGGACCTCGGTGAAGCCCCCGGTGGAGCTGCCGATGTCCATCGCCACGGCTCCCGCCGGATCGAGTCCGAAATGCGTGATCGCGTGGTCGAGCTTGACCCCGCCGCGCCCGACCCACGGGTGGTCGCGTCCGCGCACCTCGATCGCGGCATCGGCGCTGAGCTGCTGCCCGGGCTTGCCTATCCGGGTGTCCCCGGCGAACACCAGTCCGGCCATCACCAGCGCTTGCGCCCGGGCGCGGCTCTCGGCTAGCCCGCGTTCGACAAGCAGCTGGTCGATCCGTCTCTTGCCCGCCATGCTGGCCCGATACGGCGAAGGAACAGGGCAGGCCAGCGCTTGTTGCTTGGCCGACGGATTCGTCCCGCAACAGGAGCCTCCTCGATGCGTCATCGCCTTGCCCTGCCGGTTCTCGCGGCCGCGAGCGCGATTGCGGCCTGCTCGCAAGCCGAAAGCGATGCGGCGGAACCGGACGGCGAAGCCGCCCTGACCCCGCCGGTCGCGCCGGCCGGATCGGAGGACGCGATCCCGCTCGCTTCCGGCGACTGGCTGGTGGAGGAAGCCGTCGGAGGTGCCAGCGCTGCATTCATCGAGGATTCCGGCACACCGGCGCTGGTGCTGGTGTGCGACCGCGCCCGCCGCGCCCTCAGCCTCGACCGCGCAGGTTCGGCCCCGACCCCGCAGCGCTTCCGCATCACCGTCGGCACAGAGAAGGCGGATGTGATGCTCGCACCGGGAGGCGCCGCCGGCCTCAACGCAGTGGTCGACCGGAACCAGCCGATCTTCGCCGCCTTCACCGACCCCGCCGCGGTGATCGAGGTGACCGGCGCCGCGGCCCCGCCGCTGCGGGTTCCGGGTCACGCGGGGATCAGCCGGGTGCTTGCGGCATGCGCCTGACCGTTCGATCGACCCTCGCCGGATTGGCTCTGCTCTCCGCGGCCGCCTGCGTCCCCGCGCCCGAGCCGACGCCGCCTCCGACGCCCGCCCCAGCTCCAGCCCCACCGGTTCCTGCACCGGCGCCGGCACCCACGCCGACTCCGCTGCCGTTCGAGGGCCACTGGATGGACGCGCCGGCGACGCCTGGCGACTGGTCCTACCGAGGCGGCGGCACGGCTGTCTTCGGGCAGCCCGGCGCGCAGCCGTTGCTCACCTTGCGGTGTGACCCGGCCAGCGGGACAGTCGAGATCATCCGCGCGGGATCGGCCGTCGCGCCGCTGCAGATGCGCGTGCTGACCGAGTTCCAGGATCGGGCGATCGACGCGGTGCCCTCGGGCGGCAACCCGCCGACGATCGTCGCCCGGGTGCCGGCGCGCGACCCGCTGCTCGATGCGATGGCATTTTCCAAGGGGCGGTTCGCGATCGAGATTGCCGGCCTGCCGACGATCTACGCGCCCTCGTGGGCCGAAGTGACCCGGGTGATCGAAGACTGCCGCTGAGCGGAGCGCTCGCCGCGCCGCGCGAAGCCAGGGATTCTGACGGGGAAAAAAGGAATTACAAGGCTTGTGTTGCCGACTCGCGTGACTCACATTCGCAGACAGGCCGGCGGTTCACGCAGGCCCGGCCCCGGGTGAAACCGGAGCATGGCTTTTTCAAGCGCGAAAGGAGGTGATCCGATGTCTCATGGTTCAGCAGGGAGGTCGGTGACGACCCTCGCGGAGCATTATCGGTAATCACTTCCAACGCCGATAGAGGCTTCGTGGGCGGCTTTACCGGCCGCTGACCATGCGGAGGGCGGTTCTCGGGATACCGGGGCCGCCCTTCTCATTTTGGAGAAGGATCGGCGGGAAGCCGGTCTCGAGCCTGACCAGCTGAGTCCCGGGCTTCGATCCCGGAGCATCGGACGAGACCTCGATGTCTCCGATGCTGCCGCGAGCCTCGTCGACCGCGGCGCGGGCATCGAACCGAATGACGGATGACGTCAACCAGCGACAAAGGCGACGGGCCGCTTCGCCCTTTTCCTTTGCACCGACCGTGCTAGGGCTTCGACACGCCCGGTTTCATTGCTTACCATTTATTTCAAATTTGCTTGCGGATTTGTAACTTTCATACTCTAACACCCGATCCGCAGCGCAAGGACAAGGACTACATGGCCACGCTCGCCGATTCCCCCATCGAGTTCACCCATAAGCCCCACCCCTCCCCCGTCCCTGCTGCCGAGCGCGCGCAGCTGATCGCCGATCCGGGGTTCGGCAAGGTGTTTACCGACCATATGGTGACCATCGAGTGGACCGAGGGACGGGGCTGGCACGATGCGACGCTCGGCCCGCGCGGGCCCCTGACGCTCGACCCGGCCGCGGCCGTGCTCCACTACGCGCAGGAAATCTTCGAGGGGCTCAAGGCCTACCGCCTGGCGGACGGAGGCATGGCTCTGTTCCGGCCCGACGAAAATGCGCGCCGGTTCAACACCTCGGCGCGGCGGATGGCAATGCCCGAGCTGCCGGAGGAGACTTTCGTCGAGGCAGTGCGCCAGCTGGTGATCGCCGACCGCGAATGGTTCCCCACCGTCGAAGGGGGCTCGCTCTACCTGCGGCCGTTCATGTTCGCCTCCGAGGCATTCCTGGGCGTGCGGCCGGCCAAGCAGTACAAGTTCCTCGTGATCTGCAGCCCCGCGGGCAACTACTTCAAGTCGGGCGTGCCGGCGGTGTCTATCTGGGTCTCGGAGGATTATACGCGCGCGGCGCCGGGCGGGACGGGCGCCGCCAAGTGCGGCGGCAACTACGCCGCGAGCCTGGTGCCGCAGGCGGAAGCGATAGCCCACGGCCATGACCAGGTCGTGTTCCTCGACGCTGCAGAGCATCGCTGGGTCGAGGAACTCGGCGGCATGAACGTGTTCTTCGCCTTCGATGACGGTACGTTGGTGACGCCGCCGCTCACCGGCACAATCCTGCCCGGGATCACGCGCGAGAGCCTGCTGACCCTGGCCCGCGAGGAGGGGCTGACCGTGCGCGAGGAGCGTTACGGGATCGACCAGTGGCGCGCAGACGCCGAAAGCGGGCGGCTCGTCGAATGTTTCGCCTGCGGCACCGCGGCTGTCGTCACGCCGATCGGCCGCGTCGCAGGACGCGACGGCGAATTCACGATCGGCAGCGGCGGCCCAGGCCAGTTGACCAGCCGGCTGCGTGCGCGACTGGTCGCGATCCAGCGAGGTGAAGCAGCCGATCCCTACGGGTGGGTACAGCGGATCGATTAACCCCGGGCGGGATCGATCATCCAGTAGTCCGGTCGGGCCCCGACCTTGCGGATCGTGCAGACCGGCTTGCCATCGCTCCACAGCTCTGCCGCCCGTTCGTCGCGCTCGCGGTGCGCGAGAAGCAGCGCGCGTGACGGATCCTCACCGTGAAACTCGATGCGTTTCCGGGGTTCGGAATCGTTCCCGCGGAAGATGAGACTGTAGTGCGGCATGGGAGTGGTCCTTCCACCGCTTATGCACAGGAAAATTGTGTCCGAAGGGGGGCTCACCGTCCGAGGACTCGGGCGGGCCGCGCCGACTTACGGCGAGACGTGCCCAGGCTGCGATGAACTGTTGGCGGGAAAGCGTTTGTCCATACCGATCGACCGCCGGCCGATCAATGTCACGCGGAGATTTGCAGTACGCGCAAGCCGTGCAAAGACGAGTCGCACGAGACAGACAGGGGTTCCAGATGGCCAAGCCGATCGCCGCGCTCGCCTGCGCATTCGTTTCGATCTTCGCCGCACCCGCCGCCGCCCAGGATCAGGCCTGGGTCGAGCGCAGCAACGCGATCGCCTTGGGGGTGATCGAGATGCAGGCCCAGTTCCAGCCCGAGGGCGCGTCGCAAAGCGGGCTGGAGAAGTACGATGGCCTCGCCATCGATCTCGGTCCCCAGATCGAGGCGCGCTTCATCGCGGCCGAGGAAGCCAAGCTCGCCGAACTGCGTGCTGCGCTGGAGACGGAGAGCGATCCCAACGTCAGGCAGGACATCGAAATCCTGATCGGCTCGCTCGAGCGCGACATCGAGGGAACGCGACTCGGTCAGCGCCTGACGATCGACTGGTACGACGTGCCGCAACTGGTGTTCGGCAACCTCAACGCGCTGCTCGACGACCAGATTGCCCCCGAACGCCGCGCCAAGGCGGTCGAGCTGCTGCAGCGTTACACCGGCCTCTACGAGGGCACGACCGCGCTGACGCAGCTCGCAAAAGACCGCCACGCCGACAGCCTCGGTCCGGGCAAGGTCGGCCCCTATCGCGGCGACGTCGAGGATGGGCTGTCGAAAGTCGACACCTATGTCGCAGGCATTCGCGCTCTGTTCGAAAAGTACCAGATCCAGGGAGCGGAGCCGGCCCTGGCGGCCATGGAGCGCCAGTTCGCCGACTATGCCGAATGGACCCGCGCCCAGGTCCTGCCGCTCGCGCGCGAGGACTTCCGCCAGCCGCCCGAGATCTACGCGTTCCGGCTCAGACAGTACGGCATCGACCTGCCCCCCGAGGAGCTTATCTCTCGAGCGCGCCGCGCGTTCTACGAAACGCGCGCACAGATGCAGGCGCTCGCCCCGCTGGTCGCCGCCAAGTTCGGCTTCGCCTCGACCGACTACCCGTCGGTGCTCGCCGAGCTCAAGAAGCGCACCATCCCCAACGAGCGCATGGAAGCGCATTACGCCGACGTGCTCGGCCAGATCCAGGAGATCGCCGCGCGCGAGCGGATCGTCACCCTTCCCGACTACCCGGTGCTGATGCGCCTCGGCACAGACGCCGAGAACGCCGCAAGCCCGGCCCCGCACATGCTTCCACCACGGCTGATCGGCAACACCGGCGAGCGCGGTACTTTCGTACTGACCACCGGGGTCTATCCGGGCGCGACGATCCTCGCCAAGGACTTCAACTTCGACGCCGCGGCGTGGACGCTGAGCGTGCACGAAGGCCGGCCGGGGCACGAGCTGCAGTTCGCGCAGATGGTCGAGAACGGCGTCAGCCAGGCCCGCGCGCTCTACGCGTTCAACAGCGTCAACGTCGAAGGCTGGGCGCTCTACGCCGAGGCCGAGATGCTGCCCTACGAACCGGTCGAGGGCCAGCTGATCGCTCTGCAGCACCGGCTGCTGCGCCAGGCGCGGGCGATGCTCGATCCCATGCTCAATCTGGGCCTGACCGACGTCGAAACTGCGCGGCGCATTCTTGCCGAGGAAGCCGGCTTCTCGCCGGCGATGGTGAAGCAGGAGATCGACCGCTACACCTTCCGCGCGCCCGGACAGGCGGGCAGTTACTTCTACGGTTACAGCCAGCTCGCCGACCTGCGTGTCGCCACCGAGCTCGCGCTCGGCGACAAGTTCGACCGGATGGCCTTCAACGACTTCATCGTCGGTCAGGGCCTGCTGCCGATCGGCCTGCTGGCGCAGGCGGTGCGCGAGAAGTTCGTGCCGGCGATGCTGGCCAGGTAGCTCGCGTGCCGCCGCTCGTTGCGCAGCGGCTGATCGCCGTGCCGTTCCTCGTGCTCGGCTCATGGTGCCTGGTCGCGCCAGGCATGGTCGAGCGGCTCGGGATGCGGCCGGAGCACTACCAGGGGACCACGGCGAGCGCGCTGCTGATCGGCTGCTTCGGAGCGCAGGCGGTGCTCTCGGGACTGTTTGCGGCGTTCAGCCGGTTCACCCGGACCACGTTCCTCGTCTACGGGATCGCGCTGCTTCCCTTCTTCTGGTTCAACTACTGGTTCGTCTTTGTCGTGCCAGTGTTCAACGAATGGATGGCGCTCGACTTCGCGTGCAATCTCGCGATGCTCGCGCTTTGCGTGGTCGGGTACAGGGCAAGCGCGCGCTAGTCGGCAGACGCCTTCCCTGCATACCACTCCGCCAGCACTCCGAAAGCCAGCTTCGGCTCGCCGGTCTCGCTGATCAGGCCCTTGCGGTTCCAGCCATCCTGCACGCCGGCAAGCTGGCGTCTCGGTGAGCGGAAGTCCTTGAGGATCCAGGGCGACATGCCGGCGAGCGAAGGTATGCGCTCGGCCATCGCCAGCGTGTGGCGATAGTACTCAGCCTGGTAATCCTCGGTGAACTTGTGCGGCTCCGCTCCGGATTCGCGCAGGCCGACCTTCGCGTCGGCGCCGAACTCCGACAGGATCAGCGGGCGATCGGCGGGCAGCCGCCATTCGAAACGGGCGAGGTCGGACGGCCGGTCTGGCCCGTACCAGCCGTTGTAGGTGTTGATCGCAAGGACATCGACTTCCTCGGCCAGCGGGTCCGCGAGGCGCAGCACCGGGTGCCCCTCGCTTTCGTCGCGCTCGGTCAGCAACGCCGCAGTGACCAGCCGGTCCGGATCGAGTGCGCGGACGTCGGCGGCGAGTCGGGCCATGAACGCATTGCGCGCCTCGGTCACCGGCGTTTCGTTGCCGACGCTCCACAGCGCAATCGCCGCGCGGTTGCGATCACGCAGGATATTCTCCGCCAGCATCCGGCGGGCGTTCGCCAGCGTCTCCGCATCCTCCCACGCGATGCGCCAGTAGACCGGCACCTCGCTCCACACGAGCAGACCGAGCTCGTCGGCCATCCGCACCATCGTCTCGTCGTGCGGGTAATGCGCGAGGCGCACGAAGTTGCCGCTGAGGCCGTCCCTGACCCGCGTCAGCAGTTCACGCGCCGCCTCGGGCGTGATCCGGCGCGCGGGGTCGGGGCCGATCTCCTCCTCGTGCAGGCTGATCCCGCGAAGGAACACCGGCTCGCCGTTGAGCAGGATGCGCGATCCGTCGATGGCGACCGTGCGGAAGCCGACGCGGTCGCGCCAGCGATCGTTCCCGGCGCTGACCGTGACATCGTAGAGCTTCGGCGTTTCGGGAGACCAGCGACGCAGGGCGGCCGGTACCGGAAACTCGAACCGCGCCTGGCCCTCGCCGTCCGCTATCGCGCGACGCGAGACCCCGAGTTCGCCGATAGCCAGCTCGACCGTCGCACCCGCGGCTGCCGGGCCGTCGAGCGCCACGTCGACCGCGATGCGCCCCTCGCCGGTCAGGCGCACCCAGGCGTCATCGACGAATGTCTCGGGCACGACGATCAGCCGGACCGGGCGGGTGATCCCGCCGTAAGTCTCCCAGTCGGTCACCGGCGGCGGCACGGTGCGTTCGGTGCGGGTCGAATCGACCCCGACCACCAGCCGGTTACCGCGCTCACGCAGCAGCCCGGTGACCTCGAACGCGAACGGGGTGAAGCCTCCCTCGTGGCGTCCGAGCCGCTCGCCATTGAGCCACGCCTCGGCTGCGTAGTTGGCGGCGCCGAAGCGGATGAAGTAGCGCATCCCCGGCTGCGGCGCCGCATCGAACCGGCGCTGGTACCAGACCAGCCCCTGATAGTGCCGCATCTCCGCCGCGTGGGTCAGCCAGCTTGCCGGAAGCTCGGCGCGCGGCGCGGTGTCCATGTCGTACTCGAACAGCGCGAGCGGATCCCTCGCCCGCGCCCGCTCGACGTCGACATCATCCCACCGCCGGTGCCCGCGCCCCGGCGCTTCACCGTGGAACCCGGCGACGCCATCGCGATAGGGATCGATCGAGTAGGTCCAGATTCCGTCGAGCGACTGCCCCTCGCGCAGGTCGGCGGCGGCGAGGACCGGACCCTCGGGCAGCACCTGCGCCGCGGCACCGGCAGCAGCGAAGGCCAGCAGCACGGCAGCGAGAGCGGCGCGCACGAGAGGGATAAAGGTCGCTCGAAAAGCCGTCATCGCGACATCATGGAACGGCGAATGCGCTGTAGGAAAGCGGTTTGTCGGCCAGTCTGGTCCGGATCGGATCAGTCGTCCTGATCGGAGGAGTAGCCCTATCCGGCATCCGACTTCGATCGGTGCGTTGCGCGGCATCTCGAAGATGCGCTCAAGCCGAGTTTGGAGCTGCTGATCGAAGTTCCTTACCGATCGACTTGGGATTTGCCGACGCGATCTGCGACCCGGAGCGACTTCTGCAATTTGCGTAGCAGAGTCACGAGCTGGCGGCTTTCCTCGGCGGTCAGCGCCTCGGCGAACAACCGGCGTTGCGAGTCGTTGAATTCCAGCGCGCTCTGCAGCTGCGCCTCGCCCTCGGCCGTCAGCCTGAGCCGGAGCCGCCGGCGGTCGATCGGATCCTGTTCCCGCTCGACGAGCCCCGCCTCCGTCATTCGCCGGAGGATTAGCGCGACGTTGGGCAGGTCGATGACCAGGGCTTCGGCAATCTGCGTCTGCGAGATCCCGGGATTCGCACCGATGAGGATCAGGGTCGCGAAATAGCCGGACGGCTTGCGAGGGGCGGCGTCCTGGCGAGTTCTCCGCAGCGCGTTCCAGATCGCGCGGCGAGTGATGTGCACCTGGAAGCCGACGTCGTCGGCGAGAATGCCCATGTCGAGTTCGGCCGGTGAGGCTTCGGCCGGCTGCGGCGCAACTGGCTCTTCGCGTGCCATCCCCGGGTGGTGCGCAGCGGGGTCTTGCCTGTCAATCGGAACAACTTAGTTTTTATAACTATATCGAACGGGCGAATCGGGAGGGATTGGTGCAACCCGCAAGCGAGCTGACCGGCCGGCGGCGGGTACCCGTCGGTAGCAGGTTGGCATTCGTGGGTTCGGCCTTGCTGGCCGTGACTGCGATCATGGCCAACGGAAGCTCTGCCCAGGTTCCGTCCTCACCATCTGCCGTGGACCGCGAGTGGTGGTCGCCGGGCGACGGGCGCAAGGTCCCCGAGTGGCTCGAGTACGAAAACGCCTATGGCCGGCTCGGCGTGCTGAATGCCGATGGGCCGCTCGATACCGCGGGCCATCCGTTCTTCGAGCCGATAGGTGCCAACGGGCGCGCCTGCGTCAGCTGCCATCAACCCTCAGACGGCATGAGCCTCTCGCTGGAAACGATCCGGGAAAGGTGGCGCGTTACCGGAGGCCGGGACCCGATCTTTGCCGCGATCGACGGCAAGAATTGCCCGAACCTGCCACAGGGCGATCCGGCGTCGCATTCGCTGCTGCTCGAGCGCGGGCTGTTCCGCATACCTCTCCCCTGGCCGCCCAGGGCGGCCGACGGGACGCCGATCGAGCCCGAGTTCACCATCGAGGTCGTGCGCGATCCCGGCGGATGCAACCTCGATCCGGTCTACGGCCTGGCGAGTGCCAACCCGACGATATCGGTCTATCGCCGCCCAAGACCGGTGGCGAACCTCAAGTATGTGGTGCAGCAGAAGTTCGGGGTGAGCCCGTTCGTCGGCAAGACGGGCGAACCGGCGATGCGCGATCCGGAAACCGGACGGCCGCTCAACATGAACATGATGGCCGACGCGCGCCTCGCCACGCTGCGCTCGCAGGCAGTCGAGGCGGGCCTCACCCACCTGCAGATGGTCGAAAGGCTCAGCGAGGACCAGCTCGAGCGGATCGAGGCGTTCGAACGGCAGATCTACGTCGCGCAGGTCCTTCGCCACGGGGCCGGTTCGCTGGTCGAGCCCGATGGCGCAAAGGCGTTCGGACCCCGCAACCTGCTGCTCGGCGAAGAGGGGGTGCTGGGCAACAACACGACCCGCTGGGTCTTCCCGATGGGCGATGTCTGGCGAGCGCCGGCGCCGGGCGACAGCCCCGAGCAGATCGCCATGCGCGAGTCCATTCGCCGGGGCCAGGAGGTGTTTCACTTCCGGACCTTCTGGATCCGCGATTCGATGCACCTCAACACGGTCGGTCTCGGGAACCCGACCAAGCGGACCTGCGCCACCTGCCACGGCATGCACATGACCGGCATGGATTCGGCCAACGGCTGGATGGACATCGGCACGACCAACCTGCCGTGGGCGCGGGAGACGCCGCGCAACCCGTGGACCGACGAGCGCGAGCTGATGCCGCTGTTCAGGATCACCTGCAAGGACGGGGTCCCGCCGCATCCGTACCTCGGCCGCGTGTTCTACACGCAGGACCCGGGCCGCGCGCTGATCTCGGGCCGGTGCAACGACGTCGGCACGATCGTCATGCAGCAATTCCGAGGTCTCGCGGCGCGGGCACCGTACTTCTCGAACGGATCCGCGGCGAGCCTCTCGGAGCTGATCGACTTCTACGACCGCCGCTACAACATCGGGTTCACCGAGCGCGAGCGGACCGACCTGCTCAACTTCCTCAGCAGCCTGTGAAAGGCATCGGGATGCGCACTTTCTCGCTCGCCGCTCTGTCCGTAGCCCTCGCGGCGGCGCAGGCCGCGCAAGCCAGCGAGCAGAACCTGGCGTTCATCTCCTGCCCGATCGTGCGCGACACCAGCAGCGTCCCGTGCTGGCTCTCCGAATTCCGCGGCCAGCTCTACTATCTCGGCATCCAGACCGACGTCTCGGCGGACTTCAATCCGCCGTCGCTGGGTCACAAGGTCCTCGTCGAAGGCACGGTCGCGGCCGGCGCGGAGGAGATCTGCGGCGGCCTCGTGCTCGATCCGGTCAAGGTCTCGGTGCTCCCCGAGCTCGCGCCCGAGTGCAACACGCTGCTGATGGCCGAGGACCGCTACGAGCTTCCGTTCGAAGCGCCGCGACCCCCGGGACCGAGCGCCGGCCGCCTCGCTTTCACCCCGCCACCCCCGCCGCCCCTGCCCGAAGCTCCGTTCCCCGAGCGGACTTTCGTAGTCGCTTACGATTTCGACGGAACCGTCACCTTCCAGTCTCCACGATTCCTGACGCCGGCGCTCGATTATGCGCGCCATGTCCGCGCCAGGCGGATCGAGATCACCGGATACCGCGCCGCTGTCGCCCTCAGCACCGGCGAGGTCGTCGCCGAGCGCGAGCGGCTCGGCACCATTCGCGCCGAGCAGGTCGCCCGGCTTCTGCAAGGCGCCGGGCTGACGGAGCCCGAGTACATCGTTCGCGGGGTCGACCGGCCCCAAACCGGGACACCCGAGCTGCGTCGCGTGGAAATCCGGATCATACCCGGAGAGTGAAACGGCGACCGATGGACGGAGATTGTCGCGACGAGCGGTTGACACCGACCTGAATACTCACACAAATTATCGTTATCGACGATAACGATCGGATCGATGGGGGAGTCGAGGATGCCAAGCCGAAAGCCGGTCGCGTCAGTCAAATCGCGCTTCGCTCGCGCCGCAGCCACAGTGCTGCTGGCGACGATGGCCCTTCTGTCGCCTCCCGCCGCTTCCCAGGTCGAGACCGACCGGCCGCCGCCCGTCGAGGGAGCGAAGCCGGTGGTGCTCGAGCGGATCAAGGTTCATTCCCCCGCGATCGAAGGCAACCTCGAAGGCAACTCCGCCGAACGCGACGTAATCGTTGTGCTGCCGCCGAGCTACCGCAGCGATCCCACGCGGCGCTATCCTGTCGTCTACGCGCTGCACGGCTACTTCATCGGAGCCGAGGAGTGGATCCAGGAGATTCGCATTCCCCAGGTCGCCGAGGGCGCCTTTGCCAAGGGCGTGCCCGAGATGATCGTCGTGCTGCCTGACAGCAAGACGCTGCACCTCGGGTCGGTCTATTCGAGCTCGCCGACCACCGGCGACTTCGAGAACTTCATCGCCCGCGACCTCGTCGCCCATATCGACAGCCACTACCGCACGCTGCCCCGGCGCGAGAGCCGCGGGCTCGTCGGCCATTCGATGGGCGGCTACGGCGCCACCCGCATCGGCATGAAGCACGCCGACGTGTTCGGCGCGCTCTACGTCATGAGCCCGGGCGGGCTCGAGGCGCAGCCGATCATCGTGCCCGAGGCCGACGCCATCGCCGCACTGCACCGCATCACGACACGCGAGGAAGGGGCCGCCGTCGAGTTCCCCGCGCGCGGCCTGCTCGCGATGGCCTCGGCCTGGTCGCCCAAGCCGAACAAGCCACCGCTGTACCTCGACCTGCCGTTCGATGCGCAAGGCCGGCCCGACGAGAAGGTGCTGCGGCGCTGGAGCGCGAATTCGCCGCTCGGGATGCTCGACCAGTACGTCGCCAACCTGCGCCGCTACGCCGCCATCGCGATGGATATCGGCAACGACGACCGGACCGCCGACGTCGAGGCGCTGCACGCGCGGCTGCTCGAATACGGCATCGAGAACTCGCTCGAGATCTATGAGGGTACGCACACCAGCCGCGTCGCTTTCCGCTTCCAGGACCACGTTCTGCCGTTCTTCGGGAAGCACCTCGAGTTCGACGCGCCGCCCCCGCCGACCTCGCCCGAAGTCGCCGGCGACCGCGGCAGCGGACCGTACCCGGCGGTGATGGAAGTCGATCCCACGCTCGCACGGCATGTGATCTACCGTCCGGCCGACCTCGACCGGATGGGAGACCGCAAGCTTGGCGTCTACGTCTGGGGCAACGGCGGCTGTAGCGACGACGGGGCGAGCGTACGCAATCACCTGCTCGAGATCGCTTCGCACGGCTATCTGGTGATCGCTTCGGGCTTCGTCGGCGAGGAGCTCGAGCGAGTCCGCGCCGCACGCGGAACACCACAGCCCGGCACGCCGCCCGTCTCCCCGACCTCGACGCAGGATCTGGTCGATGGCGTGGACTGGGCGCTCGCACAGAATGAGCTCGCCGGAAGCAAGTATCGCGGCAGGATCGATCCGGACATGATCGCCGCCTCGGGCTTCAGCTGCGGCGGTGTGCAGGCGCTGGGAATCGCCACGTCGGACCCTCGGGTGAAGGCGCTGATCGTGCACAACAGCGGCCTGTTCCCGCCCGACAACGCCCCGGTGGTTCCCGGCATGGACCTGCCCAAGACAGCGCTCGCGAAGCTGACCATGCCGGTACTCTACGTGCAGGGCGGGCCGACCGACATCGCCTGGGACAACGGATACGACGACTTCACGCGGATCAACCACGTGCCGGTCGCGCTGGTCGGCATCCCGGTCGGCCACGGCGGGACCTATTTCGATCCGCACGGCGGCGCGGCGGCGATGATGGCGGTCGACTGGCTCGAATGGCAGCTGCGCGGTGACGAGACCGCCGGACGCACGTTCATCGGCGAGAACTGCCGGATCTGCACCACCCCGGGCTGGACCATCGAGCGAAAGAACTTCTAGTGGCTCCGGGCGGTGACCCGGGGGCGACGCCCGTGACAGGCGCAGCAGGGCCCGAACCGGCCGACATCCGCGCGAGGGTCGAGCGCAAGCTGACCGTTCGCCTGATCGTCCCGATCGCGCTGATCACCTTCGTCAACTCGATCGACCGGGTGAACGTGAGCTACGCCGGCAGCGCGATGTCTGGCGACCTCGCGCTGTCGCCGGCGCAGTTCGGCCAGGGCGTGAGCATGTTCTTCGTCGCCTACCTGGTGTTCCAGTACCCGCACGTGCGCCTGCTCAGGGCCTGGGGGATCAAGCTCTGGATCCTGCTGTCGATGGTGCTGTGGGGCTGCTCGAGCCTGTGGATGGCGCGGGTCGGCAGCACCGGCGAGTTCTACGCCGCCCGCTTCCTGCTCGGCATGGCCGAGGCCGGCTTCGCGCCGGGGATGACCTGGCTGATCTCGCAGTGGACCCCGCCGTCGATCCGCGCCCGGGCGCTCGCCGGGGCACTGGTCGCGGTGCCGCTGTCGATGGTCCTCGGCGGGCCGTTATGCGGCTGGCTGCTCGGAGTGGCCGCCCCTTTCGGACTCGAGCCATGGCGCTTCATGTTCCTGGTCCTTGCGGTGCCCAACTTCGTCCTGGCCATCGCTGCCGCCTTCTACTTCGTCGACCGGCCGGACAAGGCGCGCTGGCTTTCGAGCGAAGAGCGGGCGTGGCTCGCCGGCGAATTCCGGGCGCAGGAAGGTGCGCCTGCCCCGGTGGCCTCGCTGGGCGAGATCGCGCGCGATCCCTGGCTGTGGCGCTGCGCCGCCAGCTGGCTGCTGATCATGACCGGTGCCTATGCGCTGGTGTTCTGGTTGCCACAGCTGGTGCGGCAGCTCGCCATCGGCGGGAGCGAGCTCGCCATCGGCACGCTCAGCGCACTGCCGCTTCTCGGCCTCGCCATCGGCCTTGTGCTCAACGGCCGCCGATCTGACAGGACCGGCGAGCGGCTGCTCCACACCGGCCTGCCCAGCGCGATGGCTGGGGTCGCTATGCTGATCGCCGCGCTGCTCGAGCCGGGCTGGCCGGTGCTGGCGCTGCTGGTCGTCGCGGGGCTCGGCCTCGGCGCCGCGCAAGGGGTGTTCTGGGCCGTCCCGGGCAAAGTCGGCATCGGCGGCAACTCGGTCCCGGTCGGTGCGATCGCGCTGATCAGCATGTTCGGCACCGCCGGCGGGGTCATCGGGCCGTGGCTTACCGGTGCCCTGGTTGCGGCGACCGGAAGCTTCTCGCTCGCCATCGCCGTGCTCGCGTCGTCGCTGATCCTTGCGCTGCCGGCCCTTGCCCTACGGTCGACGGCGGGCAGGAAACCCGTGCCTGAACTAACCTGACGCGCCGCGAGCGATGAGCTCCGCCGCCTTCTCGGCGATCATGACCGTGGGCGCGTGGGTGTTGCCGCGGATGATCGTCGGCATCACCGCGGCATCCGCCACCCGCAGCCCCTCGACACCCACGACCTTGAGGTCGCTGCCGACCACGCTGCCCATTGCGCAGGTTCCGACCGGATGGCCGGCGCTGATCAGCGAGGCGCGCAGCCAGGCGTCTATTTCGCCGTCGCTCTGCACATGAGCCCCCGGCGCGAGCTCGACCTCCACCAGCTTGGCGGCAGAGGGAGCTTCGAAGAACCGCCGGATGAAGCGGAACGCGCGGCGCATGCGCTCCCGATCGCCTTCCGTGGCCACGAAATTGAACTGCACCGCCGGCAGCGCGAGCGGGTCTGGGGAGCGCAGCGTGACCTCGCCCCGGCTTTCCGGATCGAGCAGGATCGAACCGCACGAAAACAGCGGCGTGGGCGGTTTCCGCCACCCGGGAAACCACGGCCGGGCATCGTAGCCGCTGTGGACGATCTGGAACTGGAGATCGGGTCGAGACTGGTCATCGCCCGAGCGAACGAAGCCCTGGATCGACATCGGGCTCTGGCTGGGCAGCCCTCGACCGGTCAGGCGCCAGCGCAGGAACGACCACGCGAACCGGTCGATACGGATCTCCCGGTTGAACGCGATCGGTCTGGCCGAGCGCATGATCGCCATCGCGATCGGGTGATCCTGCAGGTTCTGGCCCACGCCCGGCAGGTCTGCGACCGTGGCGATACCCATCGACTGAAGCGCATGCCCCGGTCCGATGCCCGAGTGCATCAGCAAGTGCGGGCTGTTGAGTGCGCCCGCGCAGAGGATCACCTCGCCGCCGCATCGCAACACGCGGACCCCCGCACCGTCGGCGAGCTCGATTCCAACAGCTCGCGTCCCGTCGAAACGAACCCGGCGCACCGTGGCATTGGACACGACCGCGAGATTGGCCCGCCCGGCGACCGGGTCGATGAACGCACGCATCGTGCTCGCCCGCCGCCCTTGCCGGATCGTGCAGTCGGGCATGCCGAAGCCTTCGGGCTGCGCGACGTTGAAGTCCGGGCATTCGTCGTAGCCGAGCGAACGGGCGGCCTCGAGGAAGGCGGGATAGAGTTCCAGGTCGGGCTGCATCGGCGACACGTGCATTTCACCCCGCGCCCCATGCTCCGGGGTTTCGCCGCGCCAGTTCGTCTCCGAACGCCTGAACAGCGGCAGGACGTCGTCGTAGCCCCACCCTTCATGTCCGGCGTCGCGCCACGCGTCGTAGTCGGCAGCCGCGCCGCGAATGTACATCGTGCCGTTGATCGAGGACGAGCCGCCGAGCACCTTGCCGCGCGGGATCGGCTGCCTGCGACCGTCGAGGTTGGGATCGGGCTCGCTCTCGTAGCCCCAGGTGAAGCGCGGCGAGGCCGCCGCCTGCATCCAGGTCAGCGGCATGTCGATCAGCGGGTGCCGGCACTCGCCGCCCGCCTCGACCAGCGCCACCCGCACCCGCGGGTCCGCGCTGAGCCTGTTCGCCAGGACACACCCTGCACTGCCCGCGCCGACGACGATGTAGTCGAACTCTTCCACGCTCCCCCGCCATTCAGTTGGATTCGCCGGAGGCTTAGCGCATATCCGGCAGACCGCGGGCGGTTTTCTCCGCTCGAACATGGGAGGATCGCTTGCAAGTCCCTGCCCTCGAGCTGGCCTTCAGCGCGCGCCTCGATTTCGGCGATGGACCGCGCGTGCGCTTTCGCCCCGCGGCCACCGAGTTCACCCGCGGGTTCGTCGCGGTCGTCGGTGGCGAGATCAGCGGCCCGCTCCTGTCGGGACACGTGGTGCCCTACTCGGGCGGCGACTGGCCGTGGATCTGGGACAGCGGGCTGGTCGAGTTCGAGGCGCACTACCTGCTCGAGGCCGACGACGGCACGCCGATCTACATCCACAACCGCGGCATCGCCTGGTCGAGCCCTGAGGTCCTCGCGCGCCTCGAAGCCGGCGAGGACGTCGCGCCGGAGGAAACCTACTGCCGCATCACGCCCCGCTTCGAGGCCCCGCAAGGGCCGCACGACTGGTTGAACCGGACCGTGTTCGTCGGTGTGGCAGAACGGCAGGGCCCGTCGACGCGGTTCGACTACTACCGGGTTACATGACGATGGCAGGCTCGCTTTCCGTTGCCGATCAGCTCGCCATTCGCGAGGTGATTGCACGCTACGCCTGGGCGCTCGACACGGGCGACGTCGAGGGCTTCGTTGCGTGTTTCTGCCGTGACGGCGTGCTGCTGTGGGACGCGTTCGAAGAGCCGCAACGCTGGGAAGGATACGCCGCGCTGCGCCATTTCGCGACGTTCTTCCGCGACCAGCCGACGTCGGCCGGGCGTCAGCACCACGTGACCAACACGGTAGTGACAGCCAGCGAAGGCGGTGCCCGGAGCCGGTCCTATGCCGCGGTGGCCCTGCGACAGGGTGACGGCCCGCACCTGCTTCACGTCATGGGCTATTACGAGGACCTGTTCCGTGTGGAGGACGGGGAATGGCGCCTCGCCGAACGCGTCATCCGCGACTGGTCGGGCCCGATCCTCGGCGCGTTCGCCGGCCAGACCGGAGAGCGCGTGGCACGCCCGATGCCGCCGGTGCTTGCCGGAGCCGTCTTCACGCCCGATGGGGCCCAGAGCCTACCCGGCTCGAAATGAAGCGCGCCTTCGATTCTCGCCTTGCGAGGTGGCTCTATCGCGCCTGGAAATCCTTCAAGTATCCGTCACCCTGAACTTGATCCGGTTGGCTCGCCCCCCGAGGCCTCGATACCGGCGGAGAGATGGGGCCTGAAACAGGTCAGGATGACGAGAATGGGTCGGTTCGTTCACAGTCGATTACCTGCCTTGCAGGGAGGATCGCCCCTGTTCGGTGCGACGAAGATCGATTCTAGAACGTCGAGGTCGTCGCTCCGCCGTCGATCACCAGGCTCTGGCCGGTGACGTAGTTCGCCTGCGCGCTGCAGAACATCGCGACGAACGCACCCACGTCGTCGCAGTCGCCGAACCGTTCGGCGGCGATGCGCCATTCGCGCGAGAACTCAGCCACCTCCTGTTCGTAGGTCGTGCCTTTCGCGCGGGCGCGCTCGGTGAACTGGGCTTCGACGAAAGCGCTGTGGTGCATACCGGGCAGCAGGTTGTTGATCGTCACGTTGTGCCTGGCGACCACCTTCGACACCGCCACCGTGTAATTGGCCAGCGCCGCGCGCGTGGCGCCGGAAAGAACCCGGATTTCGCCGGGATACTTGGCGGCCACTGTGGCGATATTGACGATCCTCCCCCACTTTCGCGCGACCATGCCGTCGAGCACTGCCCGCATGAACTCGACCGGCGAAAGCAGCGAGATATCGATCGCCTCGCGCCACTGCTCGCCGGTGATCGCACGGTAGTCGGGCGTCATCGGGGGCGGAGTGCAGGTGCCGACGAGGATGTCGGGCTCGGGGCACGCGGCGAGGATCCGTTCGCGGCCTTCCGGCGTGCTGTGATCGGCGCACACGGGCGTGACCGAGGCGCCCGTTTGCCCGGCAATCTCCGCGCAGGAGCGTACCAGCCGATCCTCGGTACGCGCCGATACGAACAGCTCGACGCCTTCGCGCGCCAGCGCCAGCACCGCGCTTCGCCCCATGCCTGCGCTGCCGCCGTTGACGATCGCCTTGCGGCCCCTGATTCCCAGATCCATGCTCTCTCCCGCCTCGGGGGCGCACGCCGCTGTGCATGCACGCCGCCATGGCCCCGTCCCACCATAGATGCTGGACGCAATCGGCGCACGCAACCTTCACCGATGTCAGGTCGCGACCCCGTTACCCCTCCTCCCCGGCTTCCAGCCAGGCGAGAATCTCGGCCCGATCGCCATCGAGCTTCGGCGGGACGGCCGCCGTCGTCGAACCGCCCGGATGGATGCGGAATCCTGCATTGGGGATGACCGGCCTCCCGCCGGGAGGAACCGTCTCGAGCGCAACCCGCTCGAGGCCGCCGTCACCCATGAGCTCCGCCGCTTCCCCCACACGGCGGACCATGCCACACGGTATGCCGCGCTCGCTCATTTCGCTTTCGAGCCGCACGGCATCCTTCTTGGCCAGCTCCGCCGCGAGCTCGGCGTACAGCGCGTCGAAGTTGGCCCGCTGCGCTTCGGGCGTCGCATAACGCGGATCGGTCAGCCAGTCCTCGCGCCCCAGATATTCGGCGAGAGCGGCGAACTGCTTCGGTAGCACGACCCCGAGCGATATCTGCCTGCCGTCGCGCGCGGTGAATAGCGCAGAGCTGGGGAGCCCGCTGTAACCCGTGTTGCCCATGCGCGGCAGCTCCTCGCCCGCGAGCAGGTAGGGAGTCAGCGCCGACGTCATGAAGGCGAGGCTCGCATTCAGCATCGAGACGTCGATGTAGGAGCCGCCCCCGCCACGCTCTCGGCGCAGCAGCGCGGAGAGGATGGCGATCGCGGCGGTCTGGCCGGTAAGGGTGTCGACGATGGGAAAACCGACCCGCACCGGCGGATCGCCCTCGGCGCCGCCGAGCATCATCATTCCGCTCGTCGCCTGGACGATGTTGTCGATCGCCGGCCAGTCCCGGTAGGGGCCATCCTGGCCGTATCCGGAGATCGAGCAGAAGACGATGTCGCGATTGTACTCGCGCACCTCCTCGTAGCCGAATCCCAGGCGGCCGATGACTCCGGGCCGGAAGTTCTCGATCAGCACGTCCGATCGTTCGACGATCCGGCGAGCGATCCGCGCATCGTCCGCCTGTTTCAGGTCGAGCGCGATCGACCGCTTGCCCGCGTTCGCGGCGATGAACGCGGGGCTCATTCCCTCGAACCGGCGGTCACCCCGGTACGCGCGAAACGTGTCGCCGCCGGGCGGCTCGATCTTGATGACCTCGGCTCCGAGCAGCGAAAGGAGGTGCGTCGCATAGGGCCCGGCCATCACGTGGCTGAAATCGGCCACACGATATCCGGCGAGCGGCTTGGTCATGGAAACTCCGGAAACTGTTTGCGCTGGACCGTCCAGCCAAATGAAGTGCAGAGCCGGCAATGCGGGCCGACGAACCAGCGGGCCGCCTGTGCGTCACCCTTGAGCTGCCAGTCGAGCCAGGCCACGCCCACGCGGGCCCAGTCGCCGCCATTGGCGACGCCGAGCGTTCCGCCGTGGCCGACCGGAAGATTGGCCAGCATCACCGGGACATGATCGATCCTGGCGAAGTCGTCGGAGCCGTTGGGAAACGCGATGTCCTCCGGCCCGCCGAGAAAGTAGGCCACCGGGGTATGAAGCCGCTTGAGGTCGTCCTTGGTGATCTGGACCCCGCTCAGGCCAGACCCGGGCCTGTTGTAGACGCCGCTGGCGAAGGCCACGACCGTATCCACGCGCGGGTCCGCTCCCGCGGAAAGCGCCTGGAGTCCACCGCAGCTGTGCCCCATCGCGGCCACGCGGCTGCTGTTCACGCGCCCCGCGAGCGCACCGTCTCGGGAGTTCGCGCGCTCGGCCCAGTCGATAGCGCCGAGGTACTGGGCGACCGAAGTCTCGTCCGCCGTGCGGGCCGGGGGCGCCGGCGGCGGATCGTCCGGGGGTCGAGGAGGCGAGACGGCCGGACCGTCCCGCGGAGGCACTTCCTCGCGAGGGCTGCCATTGGCGATCACGAGGTAGCCATGGCTGGCGATCTCGCGCAGGAAATGGCTCGCGCTGAGACCGTTGTCGCGGCAGGCACCGTTGCCCCAGACGACCACCGGCAGGGGATCGTCGGGGAGCTGCAAAGGCCGGTAGACGGTGTAGCCGGGCGCGTCCGGCCATGCCTCGGCTACGGCCGGATGGGGGCCGCTGCCGGCGGATTCGCCGATCTGGCGGGGACGATCGCCTTGGGCCGAGGCGACTGTCGATGACAAGGCAGCGACCAGGCTCGCGATCAGGTATCCCCTCTTCATGCCGGCACCTCACAACGGATCTGATCCCGCGCCGCCACGCTGTTCCTTGCCAGGCGGAACGTGTCCAGCCCGTCGATGCCGAACCTCTCCAGCGCCTGCGCGTTGCGGCGGGCATCGTCGAGATAGAGCCGGTCGAACTCTTCCTGGTCGGCCGCCGACACGGAGGTGAACTGGATCCCGCGTCTCCGCGCCTCGGCCATCCCGCGTTCGCTTGCCGCCCGGTTCTCTTCGGCAATCGCCGCCTCCCAGACCGGGATGCCCTGCTCTAGCACCTCGCGTTGCGCATCGGTCAGGCTGTTCCACTTCTCGAGGTTCATCGCGCGGGCGGGATAGGCGCCGCGCGGGATCGCCAGCGACGAATAGTGGCGGGCGATCTCGGCGAAGTGGAGCGCGGCGAACGTGTCCGGCGGTGCGATCACACCGTCGATCACCCCTTTCGACATCGCCGAATAGACTTCTCCCATCGGCATGTTGACCGGGTCGGCCCCGATCCGCTCGAGCACGCGCAGCAGCTCGGTGGGCGCACGCAGCCGCAGGCCCTTGAGGTCTGCCAGGCTGCGTACCGGCCGATCCCGGGTGACGATCCCGGGGATCAGGCCGCCCTGCACCGCCAGCACCTTGAGACCGGCCAGTTCCTCGGCGATCTGCGGCGTGTGGCGCTCGAGGCAGCGAAAGAGCGCCACCTGCGATTCGATGCTGTCCACTCCGCTGTAGAAGCCTGACTGCATGCGGATCAGGTGCGTTCCGCCGCGAACATAGATCGGCGTGACCAGCCCGATGTCCGCCACGCCGTGGCGCAGCTCCTCCATCGACATCTCGGAGGACAGCAGCCCGCCCGACCAGACCGGCCGGATCCGCAGCGTGCCGCCGCTGCGTTCCTCGACGAACTCCATCCAGCGGATGTCGGCGCGGCTGAACGGATGCGACGGGCTGTAGGGACTGGCATAAACCAGCTCGGTCACGCCTTCCGGAGCGGGACGCGCGCAAGCAGCGACCAACATCGCAAACAGGGCGGCGGCGAGAATTCTCATGCCAGGCCCCGATCGTGGAGGAACTGCGCAACGAGCCCGACCATCCGGTCGTGGTCCCAGTTGCGCGCATCGACCATGTCGGCATCGATCGTCAGCACCGGGACCCCGGCCGCCTCGAGCGAGAGCCCTGTCAGCCGGGTTCCCGACTGGGAGAGCCGGTTGTCCGGGGGCAGCAGCTGAACCGCCGCGGCGATGCCGCACCGGCGCGCTTCGCTGACCATCCACTCGTTCATCCACGGCGGCAGGTGCAGCACCTCGTTCATCGAGCAGATCCGGCTAGCCAGCGCGCTCATCGGGTCGCCCTGGATCTCGCGGATGTACTGCGCTCCGGAAAACGGCAGGTACATTGACCAGACGAACACCGCGCCCAACCGCTCCTCGAGCGCCTGGTAGAAGCCCGGATCGTGCCAGACTCCGGCCCCTATCCACATCAGGCGGACCCGCTCGTTGGTCGATGCCCCGAGACCCTGCCCGATGCGCTCGAGCACTTCGTCGCGGAACCTGCGGGCATGCGCGACGGCCCAGTCCGATCCGCGGTGCCATTGCGGGATCATCGTGTTGGGCATCTGCTCGGCGATCGAAACCGGGCACGGCCGCGCCTCGCCGATCGCCTGCGCGGCCTGCCAGAGGTAGTCTTCCTGCTCGTTCACGCGCTCCATCAGGTGATGCAGCTTCGCTTCGTCGAACCGGCGGCCCGTGCGCTTCTCGAGCAGCGCGATCAGGTCGCGCATCTCTGCCACCAGCAGCGCGATGCGGTCCGGGTCATAGACCGCGCGCCATTCGCTTCGCGAATGCGCGAACCACTCCGGATCCTTTTCTGGCCAGGCCGGCGCCTCGAGCGGGAAGAACTCGCTCCCCAGCGCGTCGGCCCATTGCCCGAAGACATGCTGGATGCAGTCGCAGGTCAGCCTCGCGACGAGAACCGTGGGGGTCGGCAGCCCACCCCACGGTGCGGTCGCAGGATCGTTGGCGAGCGTGCAGGCGAAGCCGAGCGAACAGTACTTGCAGCCGTTCCCGGGATAGCCGTGTTCGGCAAGCACCTCGAAATAGCGGCCCGAAAGCTGCTTCGCCGAAATGTAGGCCGACCACCACTGGTTGGTGATGATCGGGATGTCCATCGCGTGGAAGATCTCATGCGGGGTGTCGGCCTGCACGATCGCGAACGGTTCGCCCTCGTCGACCACGCGCCGACGCAAGTCGGCGACGTACTGCTTCTGATAGGCTGTCGCCTCGCCGGTGCTTGCCAGCGTCTTGCGGCTGCGGTGCCCTGTCGGTGCGGGGCGCACGTCCTGCGGGGGCGACGTCATCGGAACACTCCTGCGGCCTCTAGCTCCGCGATACGCTCCGGCGTCATGCCGCAGAGCGTGCGCGCGATCTCGTCGACGTGCTCGCCGATGCGCGGTGCGCGGAACGGCTCGGGCACGTCGCGCGAGAAGCGGATCGGCGTCGCGATGTGCCCGAACGGGCCGAGCAGCGGATGATCGAGCGTGACCAGGGCCTCGCGCGCCGCGAGCTGCGGGTCGCGTTCGAGCATGTCTTCGGCATCCTGCACCACCCCCGCGGCGATACCGGCCGCCTGCAGCTCGGCGACTATGGCGTGGTCCTCGCGGACGGCGCACCATCCGGCAGGATCCTCGCCGGCGATTGCCGCGAACTTCGCCCGGTCGTCCTCGTCGAACAGCGAGACGGCGACCCAGCGATCCTCGCCTGCGGCGCGCAGCACATCCTGCCACAGTACGCCGGGAGCTGCGTTGCCGGTTCGCTGGGGCCTTTCGCCCCGTCGCGCCGCGGCGATGAACTCGCGCATCTGCTGCGCGCAGATCTCGTACATCGAAGCGTCAACGTGACAGCCTCGCCCGGTCTCGCGGCGATACTGCAGCGCCGCGGCGACGTGGGCGGCCATCACGTAGGGCACGATCACGTCGCCGTAAGGGACGGCGCCGGGAATCACCGGATCGCGGTCAGGATACCCCGTCAGGTAGGTCCGGCCCGAAAGCGCGCCGCCCGTGCCGTCGACGCCCCATTCCTGCGCCAGCGGCCCGGTCTGGCCGAACACGCTGCCCGAGACCATCACGATCCCGGGGTTGCGCGCGGCGAGCGCGTCGTAGTCGAGCCCGAGCTTCTTCATCGTGCCGGGCGAGAAGTTCTCGACGACGACATCGGCCCACTCGATCAGCGGATCGAGCACTTCGCGCGAGCGCGGGTCCTTCATGTTGAGCGACAGGCTGCGCTTCGAGGTGTTGAGGTGCGCGAACCACGGCTTGTCGTCGAAGTTGCCCGGCTGCGAGGCGGACACCTGCACGTCGAGCCGCGCAAGGTCGGGGCGGGTCCGGCTCTCGATCTTGACCACCTCGGCGCCGAGATCACCGAGCGTCTTGGTCGTGATCGAGCCGACCAGCGCCCAGGCGAAATCGAGCACGCGGACGCCCGACAGCGGCCCTGGCCTGGCTCCTGCGCGGACTGCGGGCGGCCGGGCGGCCGGGCGGCCTTCGCGAATGGCGGCGAACCTCTCGGGCAAGCCGTCCGCCGTGTCGAAGAAGCCCCGCGCCGCGAGATGCGGGTCCGCGAGCACGTCGGCCGGCTCCTGAACGACGCACGCATTGATCCCGCGCCGGCGGCCCTCCGTCGCGATCTCGGCCTTGGTGCGCGAGGCGAAGAAGTCCGCGATCGCCCGCTCCCATTCGGCGCGCGTTTCCGCCGGCAGGGTCGACCGGTTATAGGCCAGCCAGTCGGTACCGCGCATCGGGTTGGCCATGCCGACCTCGTCGATCCAGTCGGACAGGGCCTGGTTGGCGGGCGCCCCGAGGCGACCGGTCATCAGCGAGTGGAAGCACCAACCGTCGGCCAGCTTCCAGATCGCCCGAACGGTCGCCCTGCCGTAGGCGAGCGCCCCGCCCGCTCGGTGCAGCTTGCGCCGGTCGAACTGCCAGACCAGAACGCCATTGTAGTTGCGGCTCATGGCGACCTGCTGCACCGACACGTCGACGTGCTGCCCCCTGCCGTGCGTGCCGCGCGCATAATGCGCGCTCAGGGCACCTGCCGCGGCCACCATGTCGGCGTGAAAGGTACAGGCGTCACCCGCTTCCTTGACCGGCGGCTGATCGGGTTCGCCGGTGACGCGCAGGGCACCGCCCATGGCCGAAGCGATGAACTCCTTGCCCCGCCAGGTGCTGCGCGGGCCGCCCGACCCGAAGGTCGTGACCGAGACGTGGATCGTGCGCTCGTCGAGCTCGAGCTCGCCGAGTGCGTCGAGACCGATGTCGTCGATCACGAACGAAGCCCCTTCGATCCCGCCGCCGAGCTCGGCGCCGAGCGACGCGAGAAATCTCGCCAGCGGCCGATCGGCCATCGTTCCCAGTACTGCGACGCGGTGGCCAGCCAGGGGTTTCATGGCTCCAGTCCCTCCAGGAATGCGCGGATCTCACCCGGAGCGCCGTCCCGCCCCAGCTCGTCGCGCCGGGTCATCACCAATGTCGGCACGCCGGCCTCGGCAAGCGCCTGGCGAACGCGCGGGACCGACCAGATGCGGGCTTCGTCTTCCTCGGGATACCACAGCACAGCCGCGCGGACGCCGTGTTGCGCGGCAGACGCGGCCGTGCGCGCCCGCAAATCGTCGAACCCTCGCAGGGCGTTCCACCGCGCATGAACCTGCCGTCCGATCGCCGTCGCAGGGTCCGCGTCAGTGGCGACTGGAGGGCCCGGGTCCCGCCACTCTTCATCGAGCGTAGGTCCCAGGGGCACGAAACCGGCGCCCCTTGTCGCCTCGTGCAGCAGGTCATGCGGCGGCGGTGTGCCGGCCAGCAGGCATCCCTGTTGGGTGGTCGCGGGGGCACGCCGTGCACGCTCGGAGTTGATCGCCGCAATGCCTGAGGAGAGCGCGGCATCCTCGAGGCCAAGCTCGCCGGCAAGCCGCCGGACCGAGGCGACAGTATGCGCCTCGCTCGTCGCCCGCGGAATCTTCGCCACGTCGAAGATCAGCGGCTTCGGGCCGCCGACGATCCCGCGGCGCTGGAGCTCGCAGATGTAATAATACAGCCGCTGGACCACGTCGTCCGCACGGCTGAACACGACCAGCTCCAGGTCATCGAAGCGGCCCTCCGCCCAGTCCTCAAGGATCGAGCGTGCCCAGCGCGGAAATCGGCTTTCGAGCCAGCCGTCCGCGCGTGAGGTATCGCGGTGGAGCTGCCACGGCAGCAGACCGCGAAGCCTGCCGCTGGCCGCGAGGAGGTCGATGGGAAGACAGGGGCCCAGGGTGCCGATCATGGTCAATGTCCGAGAACCGCCGGCAGCCACAGCACGAGCGCCGGAAACAGGAGAAGCAGGAGCAGGTGGACGAAGTCGCTGACCAGGAACGGCAGCACGCCCTTGAAAATGCGCTGGATCGAAACGTCCTTGGCGACCCCCTGGATGACGTAGAGGTTCATGCCCAGCGGCGGGTGGACGAAGCCGATCTCCATCGCCCGGGTGATGAAGATGCCGAACCAGATCGCGGTCATGCCCGCTTCGCTGACGATCGGCAGCAGGATCGGTGTGGTCAGGAGCATCAGCGCAAGGCCATCCAGCACCGAGCCGAGCAGCAGCAGGAACACCGCGATCAGCAGCAGGGTGCCCAGCGGTCCCAGGCCGAAGCCGGTGATCAGCTCGCCGACCGCGCCCGCCAGGCCGGTAATGCTGACGAAGACCGAAAAGATCAGCGCGCCAATGATCACCAGCAGGATGAGGCCGCTGGTCTCCAGCGTCCGCGCGAAAGCCTCCTCGAGCATCGCGAAGTTGAGCCGGCGGCGGATCGCCGCAATGGCCAGCGCCCCCGCGGCGCCGACTGCCGCCGCCTCCGAGGGGCTGATCCAGCCGAACGCGATCCCGCTGATGACCACGGCGACAAGCAGCAGCATGTCCCAGATGCGGGCGAGCGAGTTCCATCGCTCCGGCCAGCTGGCCCGCTCGCTGGTCGGCCCCAACTCCGGGCGCCAGCGGATCAGCAGCCAGATCACCAGGATGTAGAACGCCATCTGCGTGAGGCCCGGCACGATCGCCGCGGTGAACAGCGTGCCGATCGATTGCTCGGCGATGATCCCGTAGACGATCAGGGCCCCCGAAGGCGGGATCATCTGGCCGAGCGTGCCGCCCGCCGCGACCGATCCCGTCGCCAGCGTATCGGCGTAGCCGCGCCTGCGCATCTCGGGCAGCGCGACCATGCCCACGGTTGCCGCCGTGGCGAGGCTCGAGCCGTTGATGGCGCCGAACCCGCCGCAGCCGCCGATCGCCGCATAGGCAAGCCCGCCTCGCCGATGGCCGACGAACCGCGCCGCAGCATCGAACAGGTCGCGGCTGGCATCGGCAGCGAAGAAGATCTGCGCCATGAGGAGGAACAACGGCAGCGTGCCGAGCTCGTAGCGGGTCAGCGTTTCGATCAGGACCACCCCGCCCTTGATCAGGGCAGCTTCCGGACCGAGGACGACCGCAAGGCCGGCAAGTCCGACGACGCCAAGGGCGACGCCGATCCGCACCCCGGCGAGCAACAGCACGAGCAGGGCAAGGACGCCGACAAGTCCGGTCTCGGGCGTGGCCATCATCGGCTGCGCCCCCGGAACAGGGTCCGTCCGGAGACGAGGATCGCGGCGACCAGCGCAAGGTTCGCAAACAGGCGGAGCCAGCGCCAGGGAACGCCCGCGCTCTCGCTAACCTCATGGCTGTTCCAGAGGTCGATCGCGAGCCAGGCGGAACCGGCCAGCAGGGCTGCGAGAAATACGACGGTCAGAACGTCGCCGCCGCGCTCGGACGCCGCCCGGAGTCCACCGATCCGCTCAACCAGGATGCGTACCCGCGGATGGGAATCCCTGAGCGTCGAGACGATCAGCGCGATCGCCCCGGCAACCAGCACCGCCGCCTGGATCAGCTCGATGGAGCCGTGCACGGCAAATCCAGCCTGCCGGCCGATCACCGCAACGGTGTCCACCGCCGTCGCGGCCAGCAGGGCGGCGCCCCCGGTCCAGATCATGAGGCTCCGCAGTCGGGTCACGCCGCTTCCCTTACCCAGCCGTCGTCGTCGATCCGGATCGCGGGCAGCCCGGCCGCTGCGGTAATGCGTTCGACGTAGCGGAATATCTCGTCGCGCCGTTCGCCAGCTGCGAGCACTGGCCGTCCCGGCGCCTCGACATCGACCGGAACGATGCCCGCACGGAGCTCCCCCGGGTTCCAGGCAACCCGTCCGATGAAGGCATTCACGGCCTCGGGGTGAAACGGTGCCAGTCGGTAAGCCGGATCGGGCTCGAACCCGAACAGTTTCCTGCGCTTCGCCGCCCATTCGGCCCGCGCTTGGTGGTCCTGGTCCGGGCTGAGCGCCGAGGTCACGACACATCCGTTGCCAAGTCCGTGGAAGATCGGCTTGCCGCGATAGACCTCGATCCCCCGCACGATGTGCGCGTGGTGCCCGGCCACCAGGTCTGCCCCGGCGTCGACCGCCGCGTGCGCCAGAGGGCGCTCGTAATCCGCGAGGCGGGCGGGCACATGGACCAGGCCCTTGTGCAGGGCGACCACCACGATGTCTGCGCGATCGCGCACCGCCGCCACATCTGCCGCCAGGGTCGCGAGCGCGTCGGGATGGACCGACACCAGCGGCGCGGTGGGCGTGACCGGTGAACCGTCGGAAGTCGCGACGCGAAGATATGCCGCTCCCGCGCGGTCAGGCGTCGCCCATCCACCCTCGGGACCGACGCAATTGTAGCTGAGCAGGGCTACGCGCGCATCGCCTGCGGATGCCCAGGCCGGCGCGCGGGCCGCAGCGAGGTTCTCCCCCGCCCCCGCATGGGCGATACCGAGGGCTGCGAGCCCCTGGGTGGTATCCTCGATTCCCTCCGGTCCGCAGTCCGCAATGTGATTTCCGGCGAGACTGACCATCGTGAATCCGGCCGATGCCAGCGCGGCGAGGTTCGCCGGCGGCGCGCCGGGAGCAGGCACGTCGCCGGCGAGTTCCGCTCCCCTTCGGGTATGCGGGACCTCGAGGTGGCCGATCGCGAGATCCGCCCGCCGCAACGCGGGCGCGATTCCCGACAGCCAGTAGTCGGCGTCCGGCTCGTCGAGAACCAGGTCGCCCGTCAGGGCGATGTCGAGAGTTGCCAGACGATTCACGCGTTCGGTCAGATCTTCACCCGCAGGCTGGCCGCGACGATCCTGCCGATCGGGCTGGCCGCCGTCGCGTCGTAGCCGCCGCTGCCGTTGCCGCTCGGCGCGATGTTCACATAGGGCGGATCCTCGTCGAACAGGTTCCTCACCTCCGCACCCAGAGTGACTTCCGAGCCGAACGGATTCCACGAACCGTCCTGGCCGAAGGTCCAGCTTACCGACAGATCGACGGGAGTATAGTTCTCGACGCTCTCGCTCGGCACGATGGCGTCGTTGGTGTAGCCACCGACGTGCGTAACCTGGGCGCGCGCCGTCAGCGGGCCGTGAAGCCAGCTCACGCTCGCCCGCGCCTTGAACTTCAGCGGCTGGAAGATGCGGTTCCGCCGATCCACCAGCGGCGCTGTCGGCGTGACCGCCACGCGATAATCGGTAAGGTAAGTCCCGCTGGCGCTGAACGCGAGCGTGTCGTCACCAAGAGGAAGCGTGTAGTCGACGGTGAAGTCGATACCCCGGGTGATCGACACGCCGAGGTTCTGGCTGCGACCGTCGACGAAGAGCTGGGCCGGCAGCGCGGGCGCACCGACGAACCCGATCCCGGCGGCATTGAGCTCGGCAACGCGCGCCGCGGCCTCGGCTCCGCGAAGGATGATGTTCGTGCCGGCGTACTGGCTCTCGACGTTGAGAATCGCCAGGTTCGAAAGATTGGCCAGGACCTGGTTCTCGTATTCGACGTCCCAATAGGTGAGACCGATACGCAGGTTGTCTACAAGGTCGAAATCGGCCCCGACCGACCAGGTGGTGGCGGTCTCGGGCTTCAGGTCGCGATTCTCTCCGGAAAGCGCGATGCCCTGGATCGGCGCACCTCCTGCGGGATTCTGGTAGTTCTGCACGTAAAGGTTGTTCGAGTTGCCGTAGATCTCGGGGATCGTCGGCGCCCGAAAACTCGTGCCGTAGCTGCCGCGCAGCACCAGGCCGCTGAACGGAGCCCAGTTCACACCGAACTTCGGATTGGCCGTCGTGCCGACGTCGCTGTAGCGGTCGTGGCGGATCGCCGCGTTGAACTCGAGGCGATGGATTCCGGGAATGCCGTTCTCCGGGCCGATGAGGGGAAAGAAGCCCTCGGCATAGAACGAATCGACGGTCCGCTCGAAATGGCGAAACACGATCGGCGTGGTCGGCCCGCCACGGGCGGAGCCCAGGTCGACCTCGAACTCCTGGCGTTCGTACCCGACCGCGAGCTTGGCCTCGCCTCCCGGGAGCTGGAACATACCGCCGTTCGCGCGGGCCTCGTAGGCGGTGAGCTTGCCGTCGGTCGGCGCGAGGAAGATCTGGTTGGCGATCTCGTCGAGCACGGACTGGCTGGTCCTGCCCAACCCGTAGGGGTCGAACGCCCGCGCAGGATCGCTGCTGGCCAGGGCCGCGTTGAGCGCGGCATTGTTGATGCCGGTGTAGGCTCCGGAGAAATCGTGCGTCTCGCCGTGGCCGACCAGGGCCTCGAACGACCAACCGTACGGAAGCGTCACGCGGAGTCCGGGTGTAATCTGCCAGCTCTCGGCAAAGCCTTCGGTGTCGCCCGAGGGCACATCGTCGCGGAAGCTGTAGTCCAGCAGGTAGCTCGTGCCGGTGAACCCGGCCGGGCGGACGAAGAAGGCGTTGGTTTCGGGAACGGTCAGCGTGGTGCCGGGAAAGGGCCCGCGCCGGAAGAACTTGCGCTTCGAATAGAACCCGTCGGCAAAGACGGCCAGCCAGTCGGTGATCTCGAACGTGCCGGTACCGTTGACCGAGACGTAGCTTTGCTCTGGAAAGAGGTCCTGGCCAACCAGGTCATCGCAACGGTTTGCCGTGCCGGCCACCAGGCTGCCGGCCGATGCCTGGGTCACCCCGCCGGACGGAATGGCATAGGAAACGCCATCAGCACGGATCGTGCCGGGCGAGCACCGCGTGGTCCGGTAGTCGTTACCGCCGAACGGCGTCTGATCGCTCACGAAGAAGTCGCGATCGTCGCCGCTCAGGTTCGATCGTTCGACGCGCTCGAAGGCGAGCATGACCTGTCCACGATCGAACACCTTGCCGACGGCCGCACCGAGAGCCCACTCGTGGAAATCGTCGGCCAGCCCGCCCCGGGCGAACGCCTCGACTCCATCCAGCGAGCGGCGGGGGACGATGTTGACCACGCCGGCCACCGCGTCCGAACCATAGACCGCCGATGCGCCGTCGGCGACGAGCTCCACCCGTTCGACGCCGAGCGTCGGGATGACCGAGGGATCGGTCGAGCGGCTGTTGTTGACCACGCGGTGTCCGTCCACGAGGACGAGCGTCGCGTACGGCCCGATCCCTCTCAGATTGACCGAGTTGCCGTAGGTGATGTTGCCCGAACCGCCCGATTGCGCGCGGGAGTTCTCGGAAACGCCGAGATCGAAGTTCTGCGGGATCTCCTTGATGATCCGGTCGGTCGTCACTCCTGCCGAAGCCTCGATGTTGTCTCTTCCAAGAGAAATGACCGTCGAGCCGACCGGCGCCGCCCCGCGCACGCGGCTGCCCGTAACCACGATCGCCTCGTTCCGGGCGCCGTCGGACGCCTGACCTTCGGGGGCAGCCCCCGGCGCTCCTTGTGCGAAAGCCGGTGCACTCGCGGTCGCGGCAAGCGCCGATGCGCCGGCCAGCAGCAGGAAGCGACGTCCATTCGATCTTGCAGGCATTGCACTTCTCCCCTTCCCGGCCGGACATGCCGGCCGGCCCTTTCAGTCATTGAGCCAGCGGCAGTTCCACGCGCGAGGGATCGAACCCTCCCCGCAGGACCGAGATCACCGGTGGCGGCGTCAGTTTGATTTCCTGGAGATTGCGCTGGCGCGGATCGGCGCCGGCAACGACGAAGCGCAGCCGCGTGCCTTCCGGGATGGTGCGCGAAAGCGGCGTCATGGCAATCGACACCGGCGCCTCCTCGCCGGCCTCGAGACCCTCGACGTCCGTCGACCTGCCCGAATGCCAGGGGAGCCCCAGCGTATCGTAGGGCGCCTGCGACAGCTTGCGGTGCGAAAGCCGCAGGCGGCCGAACGAAATGACTTCCGCCTTCCCGTCGGTGCCGATCAGGTCGAGATAGACGAACAGGTCGGCTTCGGGATGGCTCGAGGTCACCGTCAGGTGCGCAACGGGGAACCCGATCAGGGTCATCGGCCGAGCGATCGGCGCACTGACGTAGCCGAGCCCGTGGGCGTCCATCGGGCCGGGCCAGAAGGCGAAATACTCGGGCGACGGCAGATCGTAATCGACAGTGAATGCGTCACGCCCCGGTTCGTCGGGAGCATCTGCCAGCGCGAGGCCCGTCTCGGCGCTCGGGTGAGCCCCCGCAAGGAACCAGGGCAGCGGCCGCGAGGCGATGCCGGGCAGCTCGTCCGATCGGACGTAACGGCCGCCGTCGGCGTCCTCGACGAAATAGGTGGCCCGCGGCTCGCGGTCGATGCCGTTGTCGGCACCCTTCAGATGGTGGTCGAAATAGCGGACGATCTCGCCGGCAAAGTCGAATCCCGCCGGCGGCACGCAGTGGTCCCCGGGGCCCGCCAGGAACTTCCCACCAAGATTGGCTGCAGCGAGGATGACCTGCCCGGTAGGCTCGTCGCGCCAGTTGCCCCAGAAGTAGGTGGCAATGCCGGCCGCCCGGATCGTGTCGAGGTGACGGTAGATCGCCACCTCTTCCCAGAACGCGTTGCCAGTGAGGGGCGAAATGCTGTCGCGGTACGGCATGCCGTACCACAGCGGCGCCATAGGGGTATTGCCCGCGTGTTCGGCGACGGCCTGGCGCAGGAGCGATCCATCGCGATCTGCATCGACCGGAATGCTGGCAAGATCGACCTCTGCCGGTTCGTCCGGCCGGGTGTTGAACTGCGCCGTGATGCCGCCGTTGCGGACGAACGCGTACTTGTCGAGGTCGGTCGCCCCGATGAACACGGCCTTGAGCGAAGGCGGCGTCGTGCTCGCCGTGTGGAAGGTCGTGCCTCCCAGGTACGAGCAACCGATCATCCCGACCTTGCCGTTGGAGAAGGGCTGACGCGCAAGCCATTCGACGAGATCGTGACCGTCTTGCGCCTCGGTCCGATCCTGGAAGCCCCGGCGGGCACCGAATGAGGCTCCCTTCCCGCGAATGTCGGCGACCGCGACCACGTATCCTGCCCGCAGCAGGGAGCGAAGCGCGAGACCATCGCTCAGAGCCGTCTCCGAGATTGCCCCGTTCTCGTCCTTGAAACGGGCACGATACGGCGTGAAAGCGAACACGACCGGCAGCGGCGTGGAAACCGCAACGCCGTTTTCCGCCGGGCGATAGACGTTCACGGCAAGGCGCGTGCCATCACGCACGGCCACGTATCGCGACTCGCGCACGACGTCGGCCAGGTCTTCCGCTGAAGCGGAAGTTCCGAACAGCAACAACGCGAGCAAGCAGACGAGCCTCGCCAGCACCAGCCTCTCCATGGGTTGTTTTTTTGCTTGTCTGCTTGGCGACGGGGCGCGAGCGCAAACAAAAAATCACTGACGATTTTGTTGACAATCAGCGTAACAAACGTTCCACTGGGACCGAGAGGAGAGGGTCGTGGAAGCACTTGCGAGGCACGAACCGCCCACGAGCATCGAGATCGCCGACTGGATTCGAGAGCGGATTCGCCGGGGTCAGTTCGCCCCCGAGCAACGGCTCGTGGAGGTCGACATCATCCGCAAGACCGGCGGCAGCCGGTTGAAGGTGCGCGAGGCGTTTCAGCGGCTGGCCGCCGAAGGTCTCGTCGATATCGAGCCCTTCCGGGGGGCGTCGGTGCGCAGCACCAGCCTCGAGGAAGTACGCCAGATCTATCGCGCCCGGGCGGTGCTCGAGGGCGTCACCGCCGCTGATTTCGCGATCTCGGCAACCGATGAGCACCGCGCGCGCCTGCAGCAGCTTCAGGACGAGCTCGAACGCTGTGTCGAGGACCATGCACCCGAACGGTTCGGGCGCCTCAATGCGGAATGGCACCAGCTGCTGGTCGACGGCTCGGGCAGCACGCTGATCGGCGAACTGCTGGAAAGGCTTACCGTGCCGATCCACCGGCTGCTGTTCGACAGCTTCTACGATGCCGAAAGGTTGCGCACGGCGAACGAGGATCACCGGCGAATTCTCAAGGCGATCCTCGAGCGGGATGCACCGGCGGCGGAACAGGCCATGCGCGACCACGTCCACGCGGGCTACCAGATGCTCTACGCGATCGAGACGGCGTACCAGATCTGACCGTCAGACTCGCGTCTTCGGGGCCGGCAGGGATTGCAATGCTGTCGAGCGCCCGGCTGAAACAGAGGTCCCGACGAACTTGTCTGGGAACGATCCTCCCGGGGACAGCCACCCACCTCGCGGATCGGCCGCAGCTCAGACCGGCTGCAGGCCGTGTTCGCAGATCTTGTCGATCAGGTCGCGGTGGCGCGGCAGCCCGCTGCACAGGCGCTCGGTCAGGGTGCGATTTTCGCGCAGCGCGCGCTCGGCCAGCGGTGCCTCGGTGGAAATCGCCCGCGGGTCGACCTCGCTGCGGAAGCCCATCCCGTAGAGCACGTATTGATAGCTCGCTGGCGGGAAGACCTCCTCCACGCGATCGAACTCGTCATGGAACCAGGGAGGCTGATACGTCCACAGTCGCAGCAGCTCCTGAAGCCGGTCCGGAATGGACTCGGGGCGGCGATTGTCGCGCCAGAAGTCGGTGTCGGTGCGCTTGCTGGCCACGTAATGGAGCTTGAGAAAATCCACGATCCGGCCCCAGCGGTAGTCCGTCGTCGCGTTGAAGCGCTTGGAAACCACATCCATCACTTCCCGGCAGGCGGGCATCTGCTCGGCGATGAACTTCGCCGACAGCTCGGCGAGGACGATGGCCGATGATTCGAGCGGCTCGAGGAAACCGGCCGCCAGGCCCACCGCCACGCAGTTGCGCTTCCAGAAGGTCTGCCGCCGCCCCGCCCTGAAACGGATACGCCGCACGGGCAGATCGGCACCCGCCGGGCCGAGATAGGCACGCAGCTCGCGTTCCGCGTGCTCGTCCGAGATGTGCTGGCTGGAAAAGACATGCCCTACCCCGCGGCGGGTCGGCAACCCGATGTCCCAGATCCATCCTGCCGACTGCGCGGTGGAAATCGTGTGCGAGGCTATCGGGCTGTCGTCGCGTTCGTAGGGCACCTGAACGGCCAGCGCCGTGTCGCAGAACAGCACGTCGGTGCACTCCTCGAACGGCACACCGAGTGCTTCGCCGAGCAGCAGGGCGCGAAAGCCCGAGCAGTCGATGAACAGGTCGCCTTCGATCAGGCCGGCCTGTTCGGTCTGAACCCCAAGGATGTCGCCATCTTCGGCCTGATCGACCGCTCGAACGTCAGCCAGCACGTGGCGTACCCCGAGTTCCCTCGTGCAATGCCGCTGGAGGAAGCCGGCGAATTTCCCGGCATCGAGATGATAGGCGTAGTTCGCGACGGCTTCGAACTCGGGGGTCGTGACTGTTTTCGGCGCCAGTCCCTTGTCGCATATCCGCCCCTGGGGGCTGACCGCGTCACAGAAGCTCTCCGCGCTCTCCCGCGCGAGCCAGTGCGGCACGAGGTTCACTCGGGAGAACGCCTGCGGAAGCATCAAAGGATGATAGTAGCCGTCGTCCGGCTCACCGGTGGTCCAGCGCGCGAAATAGGCGCCCTGCTTGAAGGCGCATCCGCATTCGCGGAAGAACTGGGTCTCCGAGACGCCGATCTTCGCAAGCGTCGTGCGCAAGGTCGGCCAGGTGCCTTCGCCGACACCGATGATCGGCGTGTTGGGCGACTCGATCAGCGTGACCGAGAACCCCCCTTCCATCCGCGGCCGGTGTTTGGCGGCGATCACCCCGGCCGTCAGCCAGCCGGCGGTACCGCCCCCGACGATCACGACAGATTTGACCGGCGTCACCTTACCTCCGGAAAACGCCCGGGGTTGCCGCGGAGGCAACCCCGGCAGGGGAGGAAACTAGAAACGATATCTGACGCCCGCCGTAAAGCGCCGGCCATAGCCGAACACATCGAGCAGCATGTTCTTGTAGCGCCCATGGGTGCTCTGCACCTCGTTGGTGATGTTCAGCGCCTCGGCAAAAATGGTGAGATCCTCCATGATGTCGTAGCTGGCGCTGAGATCGACCTGCAGGCTCTCGTTGACGAAGGTCGGTTCCGCCCCGAAGGCACCGGTGTTCTGCACCTGGCCGAAGCCGAGCAGGTACTCGTCACGCCAGTTCACCGCGGCCCGGAACTCGATACCGTTCTTGTCGTAGAAGCCGACGAAGTTGGCGGAGTTGGCCAGGCCCGTGACGGCGAACCCGCTCTGGGTGATGTCGTCCGGATCGTACGGCTTGTTGGTGTCGACGAACGTCGCGTTGGCGACGAATCCGAAGCCGGTGTCCCCGAACGTGTGCTGAAGTGCGAGTTCCACGCCGCGGACCGTCGCCTCGGGCCCGTTGACCCGCTGCGAGACGCTGAACTGCGCCGGCTGGCCGGTTGACGGGTCGATGACCCCGTTGATGGTCTGCCGCTGCGTCCCCTGGACGATGAAGTTCGACACGTTCTTGAGGAAGAAGTTCACCGCCAGGTACGAGTTCGGCTGGTAGTACCATTCGGCGGCGATATCGAAGTTCTCCGAAAGGTACGGGTTGAGCATCGGATTGCCGCCGTTCGCGGTCAACGCACCGACGCGTTGCCCGGTGCCGATATCGAGCACCGGAGTCAGGAGATTGAGCGTCGGTCGGGTCAGGGTGCGCGAGGCATCGGCCCGCAGGATCAGGCCGGGCATCACCTCGAGCTTGACGTCGACCGCAGGCAGCAGGTGGCTGTAATCGTGCTTGGCGGTGACCGTTTCCGAAGGCCCGAAGTTGACGGTGAGCAGCGTCGGGTCCGTCGTGCTCGGCGTGATCGACGTCGGCAGGCGACCGATCCCCTGCGAGGTGACGTGCGTGGTCTCCTGCCGCACGCCTGCTGTGAAGGTGAGCGGCATTCCCGCGATCTCGGTCTGGAACCGCCCGGAAAGGAAGAGCGCCCAGGTCTTCTCGTTGATGTGACGGATGCTGCCGACGTCCTCCGCGACGTCGAACGTGCCGGTGAAGTCGCAGCAGCCGTAATTGAAGCCGGGGATCGTGGTGGCCTGGGGATTGCCCAGCCCCGACAGGTAGTTCTGGTAATCGATCGCGCTGAAGTCGATCAGCGCAGGCGGGAGCGCACCGCTGAAGCCGGGGATGAAGTCGGCGGTGCTGACGAGGCCGCGGTAGAGGTCGGGCGGGATCGGGACACCGCCCGTCGTACCCGAAGCGGGACCGTAGCCGGAATAGGCCTGCCAGAAGTTGTTCGCGAACGTGTTGGCGCTGCTGAAGTTGAAGGTGTCGTCGAGATAGCTTCCGCCGACGGTCAGCGACACGTCATCCTGTTCCCAGGTACCGCTGAATCGCCCCTGGATGATCTCGTCAGTGTTCTTGTTGGCAATGTTAACGGTCACGTGCGACCCAATAACCCCCGGATCGATCCAGCGGGACGGGTCACCCTCTGCGCCGTAGCTGTGCAGGACCGGGATCGTGTTGCTGCTGTTTCCGTCGATCGAGATGCCGAGCGTCGGCCCGATCGCGAAACCGTAGCCGATGTCGGCGCCTAGCGAGTTGACGCGACCATCGGGATTGAGCCAGCTCTTCGAATAGCTGGCGTCGGCCTCGAACGAGAGATTGTCGTTCGCCTGCCATTCGATGTTCAGGCCGGTCGTGTTGGTGCGGCGCTGGTTGCTGTCGGTAGCCGCGGTGAAGTCGGTCTGTGAGCCGGCCTGGGTGAAGTCCAGCGGGACGCCCTTGTCGTCGAGCACGACGTCGCGAAGCGACCCCTGGTTGAACCAGATGCCGAAACCGAAAGTCTCGGAGTTGACCCGCTGATCGGTGAAGTTGTTGTCCAGCGTGATCAGCAGGTCGTCGCTCGGCTGCCACTGCAGCGCCAGTCGCGCATCGACGCGTTCATCCTTGGTATAGGACTGCTGGGCGCCGTACTGTTGCTCGAAGAAGCCGACGATCGTGCGCCGCTGTGATTCAGGGGCAGTCGCGTCGTCGGTGGGATTGCAGGTGGGCGCCGTACTCCCGGCCAACTGACAAGGCGCATAGAAGCCGCCAGGAAAGCCGTGGACGAACACGTTGTTCGTCTCGGTGTCGTGGCGCGTGTAGATCACGTTCGCCAGCACGCCGAAGGTATCGTCGGCGAACGTATGGCTCACGAGCAGGCCGCCCGTGGGAACGATCTTGCCGGCCTGTTCCTGGATCGAACCCGAAGCGGTCGCGGCGATGTGGAAGCCCGGGCGATCGAACGGCTTCGGATAGGCAATGTCGATGGTCGCGCCGATGGAGTTCGCTGCGACCGTGACATCGGGCGTCTTGTAGACCGAGATCGAACCGATGAAGTCGGCGCCGACGGTGCTGAAGTCGATCGCACGGCCGCCGGTCGCGGTCGAAAGGCGGCGGCCGTCGACCAGCGTCTCGTTGAAGTCGCCGCCGAAGCCGCGAATCGTCACCCCATTGGCTTCACCCCGCATGCCGTCGCGCTGGATCGACACGCCCGGCAGCCTCTGGAGCGAGGCCGCAACGTTCGAGTCGGGGAAATTGCCGATCTCCTCGGAGGAGATGACGTCGACAACGCCGGGCGCATTGCGCTTCGCATCGAGATTCCGCTGAAGCGAGCCGCGAATACCGGTGACGATGATGGTTTCCGATCGGTCGGATGCGACGGGCCGGGTTGCCCCCGCCTCGCCCTCGTCGTCCTGCGCCAGGGCCGGCGCAGACATCGCCAGCGCGAGCGCGCTCGCCACGCTCGTTCCAACCGAAAGGCGCAGTCCGCGCGAACCCGAGTTGCCTCCAGTCATATATGCCATCCCCAAACCCTTCACCCTCTGGTCGCCGGGCCGAGCGTTTCGGCTCCGGAATCCGATCCGGAGGGTGCACCCCCCAGACCGATTAGTCCTACAATACCAATATGTGGTAGCGCTATCAACGCCTTTTTGTCTGACTAATTTGTGCTTGGAATTGACGCACATCCCTATAAAATGCCGCGGAAATCAAGCGGCCTTGGGATGGGCGCGTGAGCGGCGATCGGGGAAATTGCAAAGAATGCAATTAGTAGGACTGAATCTCGAGGAGCATGCCACGCTCCGAGTTCGCCCCGCGCCGCCCGAGTCGCGCCGATTCGTCGAGATCGTGGCGTCCGAGTTCGCCGACGCGGCAGCGTGCTGCCCGGTGCTGTTCGTCAAGAACTCCGAGACCGGCGCATTCTACGCAGGCGCTATGTTCGGCTTCTACGAAGGCGCACCTCTGATCGGCGCGGAACCCGGCCAGCCCGACCCGTTCGTGTCGCTCGATCGCCGTCGCGCGGGCTTCTACATCTCCGGCGACCATATCGCGATCGACGAAAGCGATTCCCGCTTCAGCCGTGTCGAGGGTGAACCGCTGTTTCATGCCGACGGCACGCCCGCCCCGGCGCTTCGCGCCATCCAGGCGGCGTTGACGCAGCTTCACCGGGGCAAGACCGAGACCGAAGCCTTCATCGCGCAGATGCTGGAGCTCCGCCTGATCGAGCCGATCAGCGTTTCGCTGAGCTTCGACGACGGGCAGACGCTGGCGCTGCAAGGCTTGTACACGATCGGCCTTGATGGCCTCGGCGAGCTCGACGACGCGACGGCGCTGTCCCTGTTCCGCGCGGGGCACCTGCAACTCGCTTACACGGTAGCGCTGTCGAGACGGCAGATACGGATCATGGCAGCACGCCACAACGCGCGGCTCGCTTCGGGACAGGGCCGCCCGTGATGCATCTGGCGGCTACCGTTCCCGAGGTTTCCGCCAATGGAAATCCGTTCGAGCCGAACCGCTTCGAGGCCTGCGAGCCCGTGATCCTCAGGGGCCTGTGCGCACATTGGCCCATCATCCGGGCAACCAAGGGCCGGTTCGACACGCTCGCAGAATATCTTCGCGCGATGGATACCGGCCGCACCGCCCAGTGCTTCGTCGCCCCTCCGGAGGTCGGCGGCCGCTACTACTATGGCCACGACCTCGAGGGCTTCAATTTCACCCGCGAAACCGTGACGCTCAGCGTCGCAGTGGACCGCATTCTCGCTTGCGCCGAAGATCCCGCGAAGGGCTCGGTCTATCTCGGCTCCGTTCCCGTGGCCGACCACGTCCCTGGGTTTGCAGGCGAGAACGTCCTCGATGGCCTGCCCGAGGGCGTCGAGCCGCGGATCTGGATAGGCAACCGCTCACGGGTCTCCTGCCACTTCGACACATTCGACAACCTCGCCTGCGTCGTCGCCGGCCGGCGGCGTTTCACGCTCTATCCGCCCGAAGCGATCGCCGATCTCTATGTAGGGCCGATCGATCACACGATGGCCGGTCAGCCGGTGAGCCTCGCCGCTTCGAGCGCGCCGGGGGACCCGCGGTACCCCCGCTTTGACGCGATCCGCGATCGCGCCCTGATCGTCGAGCTCGAGCCCGGCGACGCGCTCTACCTGCCCAAGCTCTGGTGGCACCAAGTCGAGGCGACGGACGAAGTGAACGTCCTGGTCAACTACTGGTGGGATGCCTTCCCCCAGGGTCGCGACACGCCGTTCACGGCGATGATGCTCGCGCTGCTGGCCGTCGCCGAGCGCCCGGCCCGCGAACGCGCGGCGTGGCGGGCGTTCTTCGACCATTACGTGTTCCGGCCCGAGGGCCACCCGTTGCGCCACCTGCCCCAGCACCGGCGCGGCATCCTCGGAGAGCTCGGACCGGAGAACCGCTCGCGGCTGCGGGCATCGATCATGCAACAGCTGCGCGGGTGACGGCCTTGGCGGACGACACGAAGGACTGCTCGGACGCTCCGGGGTTCTTCCAGGGGCATCGACCCGCCGACCGACCGACATTGTTTGGGGAGAAGCGAGTAATGACCCGTCCCTGGAGACCCGCGCAGCGCTCGGCTTGCACCGTGCTGCGAGCGCTTGCAGCGGCGACGCTGGTGCTGGCCCCGGGCCTGCCCGTGCAGGCCGCCGACGGCCCACCGGCACCCGCGCCGCTGTCCCACTACTTTTCAGCCGCAACCGATGATCCTGCAGCACCCGACCACGACGGGTTCATTCGCCGATGGATGCTGCTCGATCCGATCGCCAAGCCCAATCCGACGAACATCGTCTTCACCGGCAGCTATGTCCGCGAGGCGCTGTCGCCGGAAACCTACCCCGGCCGCTTCGGCACGCTGCCCCGGCCGGGCGCGATCACTCACATCGGCGAAACGCTGACCTGGCATGCGCTCGATTCGAGGCTGTGGGACGTCAAGCTGTTCAACTTCGCCCAATCCCGCGGCAAGCGGACCTACGGTGTGGTCTTCTGGGCCGTCACCGTGATCGACAGCCCGCGCGAGGTCACCGATGTCCGCCTCGCCGTGGGCTCCAATTCGGCCTCGCGCTGGTGGCTCAACGGCGAAGTGGCAGCCGAGCTGTTCGACGACCGCCGGATGGTGATGGACGACGTGCTGTCGGACCGGCTGACCCTGCGCAAGGGCCGCAACGTGATTCACGGGGCGATCATCAACGGCCCCGGCCTCAGCGACTTCTGCCTGCGGCTGCTGGATGCGAGCGGACAGCCGATCCGCGATGTGGAGGTGGTCGTACGATGAGGCGCTCCCCGATCGACCCGGCGCTCGCCGCCCTGGCCGCCGCGACCTTGTCATGTGCCGCGCCCGCGACCGCACAGCTCGCGGGCGATGTCTTCATCCACGACCCGTCGACCGTCGTCGAGTCGGACGGCAAGTGGTACACCTTCGGCACGCGCGGCGGCGGGTTGGTCTCCTCGGATGGCTGGACCTGGTCGAGCGGCCCCATCCGCCCCGGCGGCGGAGTGGCGCCCGACGTGATCCGCATCGGCGATCGCTATTACGTCGCCTACGCAGTTGGCGGCGGTGGCCTTAACGGCGGTCATGCGAGCGAGGTCAAGGTCATGTGGACCAGGAGCCTCGATCCCAACTCGCCCGACTTCGAGTACCACGAGGTCGGCACCGTCGCGTCGAGCAACGGGGTCGAGAACAACGACGCGATCGACCCGGCCTTCCTGTTCGTCGATGGCCGGCTGTGGCTCACCTACGGCACCTATTTCGGCTCGATCCGGATCGTCGAGCTCGACCCCGCGACCGGCCAGCGCGTGCCCGGCAACCAGCCGGTCGATATCGCGATCGACATGGAAGCGACCGCGCTGCTCTATCGCGACGGATGGTATTACCTGTTCGGGACGCACGGCACCTGCTGCGACGGTCCGAACTCGACCTATAACATCCGCGTGGGCCGCTCGCGCTCGGTGCTCGGCCCTTACGTCGACAACATGGGCGTGCCGCTGCTTCGCGGCGGCGGCAAGCTCGTCGCGGCGGCAAAGGGCCGCATGATAGGCGCCGGGCATTTCGGCCACATCGATCTCGGCGGAGGGCTCGAGAAGTTCTCGCTGCACTACGAGGCGGACATGGACCGCAGCGGCCGCAGCGTGCTCGCGATCGAGCCGCTGCTGTGGCGCGACGGTTGGCCCGTCGCCGGCAGCAACATCAAGGCAGGCACGTACCAGATCCAGTCCGAGCGCAGCGGCAACGCGCTGCAACTGAGGACCGATTTCGTGCGCATCCCGTTCGACGCGCGGCGCAGTTTCATGGCCGGTCCGAACGATCCGATCACTGCGATACCCGACCAGACGCTCGCCGAAAACGGTCCGGCCTGGCCCGAAGGCGCCGTCCGCGTCGACCTCTCTGCCTACATGGTACGCCCCAACCAGCACTGGTTGGTCACACCGGAGCCGCAAGCCGGTGGCTATTTCGGCGCGCCCTATTACAGCATCCGCATCGCCGGCACCGAGCGCGCGCTCGCGGTCCGTGCCGACGGCCGCGAGGTCGAGGCCGTGCCCCGCTTCACCGGCGACGAGCGGCAACTCTGGCGGATCGACCAGCTGACCGACGGGACCTACCGGATCACGCCCAAGGGCGCTCGGGACGACACCGCGCTCGCGGCGATCGGCACGAGTTCGGTGAGCCTCGTGCGGTTCGATCCCGACAGCGACGCGGGACGCTGGCGCTTCCACACCCCCTGAAGAGGTGGGACATTATCGCGTCAGGGCAGCATTGCCCCAGACGACGGGAAAGCTCTGGTCGCGCGGTCCGGCGGATCGCGCGACCAGTTCGATGAGGTCCACCCCCTCGACCGCCGCCGTGATCCGCACCGCAGCCTGCCCGAACTGCACCGGCGGCGAACTCGCCAGAAGCTTGCCGTCGCCGTAAACCGAGAACGTCACCGGCTGGCTGCGGCCACGCGCCGAGTCATCGACCCCGACCATGGCTTCGAAGCGGGCGTAGCCGGCGTTGCGCACTTCAAGCCGCGAGTTGGCCAGCACGCCGATCCCTGTCTCGTACGGTTGCCCGGCGACCGCCAGTCGCAGTCCGTACGGCGTCGCGTCGGCCTGCGCCCCGCCCCAGCCGCCGTAGCGCGGAGGCTCGCCGATGCCACGCGTCCCGGCCCAGAAGATCGGGCGGTAGATCATCGGGTCCGGCTCGGGTACGACCACGCCGTCGTCAGCCGGATTCACGGCTCCCGGCATTTCCGAGAGGTACAATCCGTTCGCCAGGCGCCGCGCGCCTTTCGCGCGAAAGACCAGCGTCTCGCGCGCGGCGAGCTCGAAGTCGCGCTCGCCCCGGAAGCTGATCGCCTCGCCGGTCCACAGGTTGCTCAGAGCGACGTCGGTGTCGGATCGATACTTGAGGTGGTCGACGGTCAGCGTCGCCTTGAGCGGAGCCGACGTGCGATTGAAGATGGCCACCGCCTTGTCGCCGTCCGCAAGCGTCTTGACGAGAATCTGGACGTCGTTGGAATCGAACGCGAGCACGGCCTGGTTGCCGGCCGGGTCCTGGTTCAGTGCGATTACCTCGGCATTGCCGAACACGTCGATCAGACTCTGCGGGGCCTCGCGCAGGTCGTAACCGATCATCAGCGGGGCGTTGATCATCGCCCACAGCGAGAAGTGCGAGCGCGCTTCCATCAGGTGGTTTTCGTCGAAGTCGCCGGTGCCGATGTAGAGCATGTCGGGATCGTTCCACGAGCCGGGATGGGCGTAGAGCGGCCGTCGCACGCTGCTGTCGAAGCTGTGCAGCATGCGCCCCCAGGTCGGCGCGATATCGTCGCTCGTGCGCGACATGTTGCCCATGTCTTTGGCCCAGGCGCGAACGTCCGCGGCGCCCCACAGGCAGATCGAGAACACGAAGTCGCCGTCGGGATTGTGCCTCTCGAGCGCCCGGCGAACCTCGTCGTACAGACTGCGCACCTTGGCGATGTCGGTCCGGCCGATCGATTCGCTGTCGACCCACGGCCCGAGCGACCGGACCTGGCCCGACGCGACCCACCGGCTGTCGGGAGTGAGGCCACGGATGCCGCACGCATCGACCTTGATCAGATCGAAGCCCCACTCGGCAAAGTAGAGCGCGATGTCGCGATCGACGTTGTCGTAGAGACCGACTTCGCGCTCGAGCAGCGTGCCCTCCGGCTGGTTCAGCCCGTCCGTGCTGTAGAGCTGGGCGCAGCTGTTGCGCCCGATGTCGGAGTAGATCCCGGCCTTGAGGCCCATCGCGTGAAGGCGATCGGTGAACGGGCGGAAGCTCGTTCTGCCGTCGGGCGTGGCCGCGGAAGGAAAGGTCGCGGTGCGGATGATGATTCGTCCGTCCGTCAGGCGCCGCTTGAGCCACCAGCCGTCGTCGAGGTCGATGTAGCGATAGCCTTTTGCGGCCAGCCCGTGCCGCATGATGGCCTCGGCCGATCCCATGACCTTGGCTTCGTCGATGTCGCTGCCGAACGCGTTCCAGCTGTTCCAGCCCATCGGCGGCAAGGGCGCATTGCCTCCCGTATAAGCGCTCCAACGCCCGCTCGGGTCCAGTGAGTCTGCCTGTGCCGGTAGCGCTGCAGCCGCGACTGCCAACGCAGCGGACAGGAAGGCTGCCCGAATATGTCGCATGAAACGTCTCCCCATGACCCGACTCGAAGAGACAATTTGTCCGACAAATTCGCTCGGCGCTACCGGGTCATCGAGTATCTGCCCATGGCATCGAGGATGACCTCGACGAGGCTTCCTCCCTCCCTCAGCGCGAACCGTGTTCCGGGCGGACCGCGGACGACCAGACTGCGGACCCTGCGATTCGACCATTGCATGTCGACCGTGAGCCCACCGCGCGCGCGCAGCCCCGTCACCGATCCCGCCGGCCAGGCGCGGGGCAGCGCCGGCAGGAGGATCAGCTCGTTGCCCCAGCTTTGCACCAGCATTTCGAGGATCCCGGTCGCCCCGCCGAAATTGCCGTCGATCTGGAACGGCGGGTGGGCGTCGAACAAGTTCGGATAGGTCCGTTCCGGCCCGAGCAGGCCGAGCAGGATCGCGTGGGCGCGCTCCGCCCTGCCCATCCGGGCCCACAGGCAAAGCCGCCAGGCCGTCGCCCAGCCGGTCGATCTGTCGCCGCGCCGGTCGAGGCTGATCTCGGCGGCGCGGATCATCTCCGGCGTATCGCGGACATTGAGCTGATGGCTCGGATAGACCGCGTAAAGGTGCGAGACGTGCCGATGCTGAGGTTCGGGCGCCGCCGCATCCCAGTCCTCGAGCCATTCCTGCAACTGTCCGAGCTCGCCCACCTGGTCCGGTGCCAGGTTGCGGCGCGCCTCCGCGAATTGTGCCAGCAGCGCCGAGTCCTCCCCTTGTCGTCGGCCGGCGTCGATCGTCCGGTCGAACAGGTCGCGCAGGATCTGCCGGTCCATCGCCGGACCGGCGCACAGCGTGGCACCGAACGGGTGCGGGTTCTCCGGAGACAGCGACGGCGAGGTGATCAGTCCGCGCCCCCTGGGATCCGGAATCAGCGTGTCGAGAAAGAACAGCGCGGCGCCCTTCATCAACGGGTACAGACGCTCGAGGAAGGGCTCGTCGCGGGAATAGTCCCAATGATCCCACAGGGTCGTGCAGAGCCAGGCCCCGCCGAGGGGCCAGAGCCCCCATTGCGGACCGTCGACCGGCGCCGCGGCGCGCCAGAGATCGGTGTTGTGGTGCGCGACCCAGCCGCGCGCGCGGTACATCGTCTCGGCGGTTCGCGCCCCGGTGACCGCCAGCTCCTCGACCATGCGCAACAGCGGTTCGAAACACTCGCCGATGTTTGCCGGGTCGGCGATCCAGTAGTTCATCTGGGTGTTGATGTTGATCGTGTACTTGCTGCCCCACGGCGGCGAGACGCGGTCGTTCCAGATGCCCTGGAGGTTGGCCGGCTGCGACCCCGGCCGGGACGAACAGATCATCAGGTATCGCGCATACTGGACGTACAACGCAGCGAGCGACGGATCGGCGCCTTGCTCGGCAGCGAGAACGCGTTCGTCCGTCGGCAGGTTCGCGGCTTCGGTGCGGCCGAGGTCGATGGTCATCCTGCCGAACAGCGCGCGGTGGGCCTCCACGTGGTCCTGCCTGAGCCGCTCGAACGGCTTCGCGGCGCCTGCGGCCACCTGACGGCTGACCCGGACGACCGGGTCACCGCTCGCATCATGAGGACCCACATAGCTGGTTGCCGCGGCCACGAGCAGGGTGGCATGGGTAGCGCCGCGCAGGCGGACAGCGTCGCCGCGTAGCTCGACGTTGCCGTCCGTGAGGACCTTCACCGCGATGGCGTAGCGCAGACCTCCCGCGATCGACCCCGCGGGCTCGTTGCCGCCGGTGATCAGCCAGGTGTCCGGCGAAAGGGTGCTCGCCCGCGCATTGCCGCTCGCCGGGTCGATGGTCTCCCGGAACGCCCAGTCGACCGCGGGCGCATCGGCAACGTCGGTCGCGGGACCGTCGAACTTCGGCTCCGCACGCTGCACTGCCCCCGGAGCCGCGTAGGACAGGTCGACATCCAGCATGCCGCGCGTGCCTTCGAGACGGATCACGATGAGCTGATCGGGCGCGGAGACGAACGTTTCCCGGTGCAGTCGTCCGCGCGATGTCCGGTAGCGGACCTCGGCAATGGCCGTCGAGAGATCCAGGCTGCGCCGATAGTCGTCCGGCGCCTCCTCGCCGGCGAAGTCGAGCATCAGGTCGCCGAGGGTCCCGTACGGCATCTGCGTGAGGGGCTGCGCCATCATCTCGGCAGC
>CALCBC010000036.1 GCA_937898525.1 uncultured Sphingomonadales bacterium | reverse complement strand
GGGACAGTCCCCTAGGGGACAGTCCCTCTCGGGAGAGCCGTCCGCATGAGCCGAACGGCGCAGGAGGAGGCCAACCTCAGGCTCGTGCTCGACATGTTCGAGCAGGTGCTGAACCCGATGGACTCCGCCGCGGTCGACCGGTTCATTTCCCCGGCCTACATCCAGCACAACCCGGCGGTCGCGCCGGGGCGCGAGAGCCTCAAGGCCTTTCTCGACACGATCCGCGAGCAGACCCCCGAGGCGGTGCACGACATCAAGCGTGCCTTCGTCGACGGGGATCACGTGATCGTCCACTACCACGTGCGGCGGTGGCCGGGCGACACCGGCTGGGCGGTGATCGACATCTTCCGCATCGAGGACGGGATGATCGCCGAGCACTGGGACGTGATGCAGGACGTGGTCGAGGGCGGACCGAACCCGATCGGGGTGTTCTGATAGGCGCCGTGGGCACGCATGGGGGTTGAGATTACACAGCTGGGGTTGGAGTCAGGGGCAGGCCATGCGCTTCACGGATAAGGTCGTCGTCGTGCTCGGCGGCAACAGCGGGATCGGGCTGGCGGCGGCGCGGGCCTTCGCTGCCGAGGGCGCAATAGTGCGCCTCACCGGGCGGCAGCGCGAGACGATCGACGCCGCGGTCGCGGAAATCCCCGGCTCGCGCGGGTTTCAGGCCGACATCGCCGACCTTGCGGCGATGCGCGAGGTCTATGCGGCGATCGGCGAGGGCGACGGGCGGATCGACGTGCTGTTCATCAACGCCGGCATCGGCGGGTTCGCCCCGCTGCGGGCGATCACCGAGGACGCGTGGGACCAGGTCCACTCGGTCAACCTCAAGGGCTGCGTCTTCGCGCTGCAGCAGGCTCTGCCGCTGATGGGCAAGGGCGGCTCGGTGGTGGTGACCGGCTCGATCGGCGCGCACGGCGCACTCGAGGGCAACGGCACCTATGCCGCGGCCAAGGCCGGGCTCTACATGGCGATGAAGGTCTTCGCCAAGGAGCTGGTCGGCGAGGGCATCCGCATCAACGTCGTCAGCCCCGGCCCGATCGACACCCCGCTGCTCTACCGCAACCCGGGCATGACCGACGACGACGTGGCCCGGCTCAGGCAGATGATGATCCAGAACATTCCGATGCACCGGATGGGCGAGGCCGACGAGGTCGCCCGCGCGGTACTGTTCCTCGCCAGCGACGAAGCCGCGTTCATCACCGGCGCGAACCTGTTCGTCGATGGCGGCCTGATCGAGTTGCGCTGATGACCGAGTTTACCGACACCACCCCGTTCGCCGCCCCGTTCTCGACGCTCGACAACCCGCGGCTCGAGTTCGTCATGGAAGTGCGACTGACCTTCCCTGAAGTCCACACGATCGTGCCGCATCCCAACGGCGGGATGCGCACCGCGGTGCTGGTCCAGGGCGGCACGTTCGAAGGTCCGCGCCTCAGGGGCCGGGCGATCCCCGGCTCGGGCGGCGACTACGCCTACTTCCGCCCCGACGACGTCGCGGTGTTCGACGCCCGCTACCTGCTCGAGGAGGAAGACGGCACCGTCATCCTGCTCAACAACCGCGGCTTCCTGTGGGGCCGCAAGCCCGACACCATGCAGCGCCTGCGCGACTGGGCGTTCAACAATGGCGAGCCGGTGCCGCACGAGGAGTACTACCTGCGCGGCAACCCGACCTTCGAGTGCCCGGTCGGCAAGCACGACTGGCTGACCAAGCACGTGTTCATCGGCGTGGGGGAGCGGCGCGCGGACGGGAATTTGCTGCGGTATTACGCGCTGGTGTGAGGGGGAAGGGGCCCTCATCCAGCTTCGACCAGGGCCTGCCACGCAGACTTGGGTGAGCGCTCCTCCCTACTCCTCCGCCGAAATGTCGTAGTCCGGCCGCGGCGCGTACGTCGCCATGTAGCGGTCGGGCAGGCCGCTGTCGGCAATCACCACGCGCTTCTTGATCCGCCACTGGCCGTCCTGCCGGACCAGCAGGTCGTATTCGCGGCCCTGCTCGAGCAGTTGCGGAGGGTCCTGGATCGCGGTGTTGAGCACCCCGGTCCAGAAGAACGAGGCAGTCGCGGTATCGCCGTCGACGTCGATCACCGGGTTGCTGATGATCATGTGGAACGTGCCCTGCGCAGCCGGGGCGTCGGGCTCCTCGGCATTTTCGGCGTAGAACGCCTCGATCGCCTCGCGCCCTTCGGAAACGATTCCGTTGACGTCGAACACTGCGTCCTCGGTGTAGAACGCGCCGAAGTCCTCGGCGGCGTCCTGGCGGCCGAAGTTGCCGTAGTAGCGCGTGACCATGTCCTCGATGGCGATGCGGTCGGCCAGTTCCGAACCGGCAGCCGCACCTCTGCCGTTCGCCGCGAGCCCCGGCACGTGCGGGCCGACCAGTGCCCCGACGACGAGCCCGCCCAATGCCAGCGCCCCGGCTACCCAGTTCCTGACCATGATCCTCTCCTCCCACCGTTCGGAGCGAGAGTGCCGATGCGGGACGGCGCGCGCAAGCGTGGACGAGCTTCGCGCATTCGCTGGACACGCGTCGGCAGACAAGGTTAGCTTTCGGTCAGCGGGACGGTCCCTTCGCCAAGTTCAGGACTGCCCGCGAATACAGAACATAACGCTAGGGGGAGTTCTCACGCATGTCTGCATATCTCGCGCTTGCCGTCTCGGTCGGCCTGCTCGCCGTGCTTGATACCTGGTTGTTCGTCGTTCCACTCGCCACCACGCTTCCGGGCCTGGTGTGGATCTCGTTCATTGCCTGGGGCTGCCATTACCAGTCGGGCGGCGGGGTCAAGGGCAGCACGACGGCTGCGGTCGGCATGAGCTTCGGCGCGCTCGTCGGCATGGTCGCGGTGCTGCTCGCCAACGGCCCGCTTGCCGGGGCCGGCGATTTCGCCGCGCCGATCGCCGTCGGCCTCGGCGCCGCGGTGATCTGCCTGGCTAGCAAGCTGCCGCCGCTGGCGGTCATTCCGGCCAGCGTCTACGGCTTCGCCTCCGTCGCCGGGCCGATCCTGCTGGCCGGCATGAGCCCGACCGAGGCGATAATTCCGACGATCATCTCGATCGTGATCGGCGCCGCGTTCGGCTACGTTTCCGAGTTGCTCGCCAACGCGCTGACCAAGAAGGCGCCGGCGGCCTAGCGACCGGCTCCGATCCCGGGCTGGCGGGCAGCCGGTCGCCAGCCCGCAATTGGACGCTCCGCGCCAGTCGCCGAACGCCAGCCGGCTGGCGCGCTGGCGGGCGCAACGTCGGGCGGGTTCTTCCGATCCTCCTCGAGCTCGTCCGAGGAGGTGGCACGCGCCGCAGGTGCCCGACAGAGGGGCAGCAGCACTGCGCCGCGTTACCCCTCCCCGAGCAAGCCCGGGGAGGATCGCATGCTGCTAAGGCGTGCCGCCGGGGCCGGCTTCGGAGGGCTTCTCGCCCTGCCTGGCCCACTGCTCCTCGCGCAGCTTCTGGAACCGCGGGCTGGTAGCGGTGATATAGCCGCGGATCTGCACGTTGCCCTCGTGGCAGGCGTATTCGTAGAATTCGTAGTTCGGGTTGCGCTGCCAGGGGATGTCGATCTTGTAGGGCTCGGTCAGCATGACCGGGTCCTCGACCCAGGCTTCGTAGCGCATCTGATCGGGGCCCATCGGCGTGATCCGCTCGGTCAGCTTCATCTGCGCGCTGTTGGGAGTCACGCCGTTGCTCATCCCGGGCGTGAAGTTGGTCGTCTCGATGACCAAGGTGTTGCCTTCCCAGTGTCCGCGCGACCAGCCGAGGTAGTTGTGCACCTCGGGCGGCGGCGGCTCGCGGCCGTCGAGGTAGATCAGGCGGGTCTCGTGGACCATCTCGATCGCGATCACCACGAGGCCCGGGCTCTGCATCACGCGGATGCCCATGTTGTAGGCACCGGGCAGCAGCGAGGCGGGCAGGCCGCGGGTCAGGCAGCGGTCCCAGATGCCGAAGTCCTCGAGCGAGTCGAACACCTCGGTGTTCCAGGAAGTCTTGACCGCGGCCTGGGCACGGCGACCCTCCTCGGTCGGCGCCGGGTAGCGGCCGTTGGCGGGCTGGGTGACCATCGAGGTCTGCCACAGCGGGAAGCCGTCCTCGCGCCAGTGGCCCATGCCGAGGATGCCGAGGCGGTCCTGCGCCTCTTCGAGCCCGGCGCGCTGCTCGGCCTGGCCGAAGCGCTCGCGGTATTCCTCTTCGGTCCACTCGGTGCGGGTGCCGAGCTCGGGCGGACGCTCGCGCGGGGTGGCCGCGAGGTAGTCGACCGGCCAGAACCCGCGCAGGTCGGGATCGCCCCACGCGGTGCGCGGCACCTCCCATCCGGGAGGCGGGGTGCGGTAGTCCTTCGGCGACGGGAGCGGGTCCTCGGCGAGGGCCGGCGCGACGAGGGCCAGGCCAAGCGCGGCAGCGGCAAGCAGGCGCAGCTTCATGATCTCTCTCCCCGTTTCCGGCGAGTATGCCCGAGACGCGCCGAGTTGCAACCGCAACGGCCGCGCCACGCACGGCCCAGCCGGGCTTGGGCACGGTTAAGCGCTTGTTGATTGCAATTCCCAACTGATTTAGTTGAGATAGTGCTGCCTGCCCCGGACAGGCAGGTCACAGTACTGGCCCACGCGACAACGCCGGCTCGTGCTCTTCTGGCAAAGGAGAATACGAATGGCTTGGCCTTCAGACTTCCGAACAGCCCTCCGACCCGGCGATCCCGAGCCGCTCGTGCTGCTGGTCCCGGGTCTCAACGACAGCGGGCCCGACCACTGGCAGAGCCACTGGGAGCGCCAGCTCGACAACTGCGCCCGGGTCGACCTCGGCTCGTGGGACGACCCGCACCGCAACGCCTGGGTCAACCGGCTCAACCTGGCGATCCAGCGCGCCGGGCGGCCGGTGATCCTCGTCGCACACAGCCTCGGCTGCCACGCGGTCGCCTGGTGGAACGAGTACGAACGCCCCGCGGCCGACGGCCCGGTGCTCGCCGCATTGCTCGTCGCCCCGCCCGAGGTCGAGGGCAGCAAGGTCGACCGCCGGCTCGCGCGCTTCGCCCCGGTGATGCGCACGGCGATGCCGTTCCCCTCGATCGTCGCGGCAAGCCGCAACGATCCCTACATCGCCTTCGAACGCGCGCGCCGGCTCGCGCGAATCTGGAAGAGCCGCTTCGTCGATGCCGGCTGGCTCGGCCACATCAATGCCGAGTCGGGCATCCACGCCTGGCCGTTCGGCCAGTTCCTGCTGCGCCAGCTGAAGTCGGCGGTCGAGCCGCTGGCCGCGCCGCTGGTCGCGGGCGGGCATTACGAGACCGTGCTGCAGGCGCAGGGCAAGCTGCCCGCGGCCGCCCGCTGGTGAGGCGATCCTCCCCCGGACGGGGGAGGATACCTCCCTATCCCGTCAGCCCTTGAGCTTGCTCGCCTCGAGCCTGGCGCGGCTGACCCAGTTGCCGTGGACCTGGCTGCGCAGCGCGAGACCGGTCTTGACCCTGGCGATCGGCCCCTTCTCGACCTCGTCCGCCTCGATCACCCACAGCTCCGACGAGTAGTCGTGCGGCGCCACGGCGCCCGGAGGGCCGTTCGGAATGTCGACCACCGACAGCAGCCAGCCGCCGTGGTTCGGATCGCGCGACGGCACGTGCGCCGGCTCGCTGATCGCCGCGCCCGGGGGCACGCCCATCAGCGAGAGCCGCCCGTTGCCGGGCTCGATCCGCAGCAGCGCGTTGAAGTTCACGCCGACCGGCCCGCCGACCATCGGCGGCCCGCCCTCGGGGTTCATCGACAGGTACCAGGCGCGGTTGTAGGCGCGGCCCTGGTCGGTATCGGCGAGCCGCGGCAGGTCGCCCGGAGGGCCGAGCCGGCGCTCCTCGATCTGCGGGTCGGCCTTCGACATGTCGATCGTCCAGCGGGTCAGGGCGCCCTGGATATCCTGCTGGTCGCGGTGAATGCCGCCGGCCTCGCGCATGAAAGAGAACGCGTTGGTGTCGGTCAGGCACAGGTCGATGTGGACCAGGTCGCCGTCGTCGTAGGCGTTGACCTCGTGGAAGCACGACACGCCGACCGGACCCTTGATCCACTTCATCTCCTCGACCTTGCCGTAACGCGGCATGATCGCGATCCAGCTCTCGAGGTCCTGCTGGTGCGCCCAGTGCGCACCGCCGGCCTTGATCCGCTCGAGGTCGGCGGTGGTCGGGAAGATCGGCCAGATCGCGTACTTCTCGGTGATCACGAAGTCGTGGATCGTCGCGCAATAGGGCTGCTCGAACCACTGCTCGGAGACCAGCCGTCCCTCGGCGTCGGCGATGCAGTAGGCGATGTCGCGGCTGCACAGCCCGCCGGCCTCGTAGCCGAAGAAGAACAGCTCGCCGGTGATCGGGTCGATCCGCGGGTGCGCGGTGAAGGTCTCGGACTTGAGCGTGCCGTAGTAGTCCCACTTGCCCGCGGTCTCGAGCGTATGCGGGTTGATCTCGTAAGCGCGCCCGTCTTCCTTGGTCATGAACAGGCGCCCGCCGTGCCACACGGGGGTGGTATTGGCGACCGTGCGGTCCATGCCCGCGACCGACGGATCGTCGGTGAACGGGTTGCGGTAGCGCCCGAACAGCGCGCGCCGCGCCTTCTTCTCCGCGAGGTAGCGCTCGGTCTCGACGTAGCGGATGTCGAAATCGACCGCGCCGCCCTCGATATTGAAGCGCGCGATCATCCCGTCGGCGTTGAGCGCGATGTCGTCCTCGTACATCGGGACATGTGCGTTGTCGGGGACCGCGCGGAAGAACGCGCCGTCAATCTCGGCCGGAATCTCGCCTTCGACCTCGAGGTCGCGGACGGAAATCTCCATCCGCCGCGGGGTGTTGCTGCCGATGAAATGTATGGTCTGCGGAAAGGCATTCATGGCCTCTTGCTCTCCCCATGATTCTCGCGTGGATTGACGGTAACGAGTGTTATAATTGTTGGGAAGGGTAACGGGCTTTGCGCGCGCTCAAAGGGGACGAAGCGGTGCCGAGGCGAACCGAAGGCAGCGAAAAGGCAGCGATGCTCCACCTGCTGCTCAAGCTGACCAACCGCCTGATGGCGCCGTTCTCGACCCATCTTGCCCACCGCTACCGGATCAGCCTCAACGAGTTCCGCCTGCTGATGACGATCGGCGCGCTCGGCCGCACGGCGAGTCACGAGCTGGCCGAGGTCACCGGGGTCAACGTGATGAGCGTGAGCCGCGCGGTGGCGACGCTGCAGCGGAACGGGCGGATCGAGGTCGTCCGCGACCCGGCCAACCGCCGGCGCAAGTGGCTCAGTCTGACCGATGAGGGCCGGCGACTCTACGAGATCATGCGGCCGCAGGGGGAGAAGGTCGCCGAGTACCTGTTCTCGGACCTCGACGAGCGCGAGGTCGCGCAGCTGCGCTCGACGCTCGAGCGGCTGATCGCCACGCTCGAAGCCAGGGACGCCGAGGGGCGCTCGCTGTTTCTCGAGCGCACCAAGCCGGACTCGCGATCCGCATGACCGAGGAAGAGCGCCGGGCGATCGAGCTCGACTGCGAGCGGCTGATCAAGCTCTACGTCAACCTCAACGACGCGCAGGACTGGCCCGCGGTCGCCGCGCTCTACACCGAGGACGCGCGCTTCGCCCGCCCGAGCCAGCCCGGCGTGTTCATCGAGGGCCGCGAGGCGATCCTCGCCAGCTTCCTCGCCCGCCCGCCGCGCGCGCAGCGGCACGTGATCGCCAACACCGTGGTCGACGTCGAGGACGAAAACCACGCACGCGCGTTCAGCGTCATCGTGCTGTACATGGGCGATGCCGCCGAGGACGGCGGGTTGCCGGCGATGGACCCGAAGAGCCCGCTGGTCGGAACGTTCACCGACCGGCTGGTCCGCACGGCGGAAGGCTGGCGCTTCGCGGAGCGGATCGGCGGGCTCGATTTCAGGCCGTAGCCTCGGGGCGCACGGGCACCGCGAACGAAGCGACCAGTGCAACCAGCTCGGGCTGGCGATGGACGCCGGTCTTGTCGAAGATCCGCAGCAGATGCGTGCGAACGGTGGCTTCGCCGATCGCGAGGCGCTCCGCCGCCTGCTTCACCGTTTCGCCCCTGACGATGCAGGCCAGCACTTTCGCCTCGGTCGGCGTCAGGCCGAACAGCGAGGCGACGATCTCGCACGGATCGCGTTCCAGTCCGCGCGGCCCGGCCAAGATCGCGACCGTCTGCGGGGCGGCAGTCGCCGATCCGACCTCGATCGGCAGCAGGTACAGCGTCAGCAGCCGCCCGTCCTCCATCGCCAGCGGCAGGTCCCGGCCGTGGGTCTGCACGCCGTCCTGATCGAGCAACTGGGCGACGGCCCTGGCGAAGGCATCACGGACCGCCGCCCGCGCGAGCCACAGCCGCCCCGCGCGGATCGCGATCTCGTCGGTCGTGCCCAGCAGGTCCTCGGCCGCCGGGTTGCGCCACAGGACTTCGTGCCGGGCAGAGACGAGGAAGACCGGCGCCGAGAGGCGCCGCAGCACGGTTTCGAACGTGCGCGCGGTCACCTGCCGCAGGTCGAGCAGGCGGGAGATGGCGACGGCCCGCTGCAGGTGGGGGATGAGCAGCCGCATGTCGTTGACGTCGGCCTGGCGGATCGGGCCGGCAGTCTCGTGCCGGCCGAGCCCGAGCGTGCCGAACATCTGCCTGTCGCGCGCGAGCCCGACGCCGATCACGTCGATCAGCCGCTGCGGCCGGCTCCATTCGACGTAGTAGCGGTTGTGCTCGCTGCTGGCCTCGGGGTTGATCCAGCTGAGCACGAGAGGCTCGTCGAGCGGATGGCTCGTCAGCGTCTCGAGCCCGCCCCACTGGTCGATCACCTCGCGGCCGTACTGCGCCATCAGGCCGAGCCAGGGTTCCTCGATACCGCTGGTGATGTTCAGCGGGACTTCGCCCGACTGCAGGTCTATGAGTGACAGCGAGGCGTTGCAGAACCGGAGCGCGGCGGTGATCCTCTCGAGCGCTCCCGGCCAGCGACCGGGGTCGAGCGCCGCATCGTAGATCAGGCCCACGATCTCGCTCAATTGACGCGTGGACAGCACCGAATTCCCCCTTCCCCGTTCTTCGCCGAGATAGGCCACGGCCTCACTCCGGCCAATGCCTGCCGGGTCCACCAATTGGTGGACGCGCCGCGCGCGGCAGCGGCGCTAGGTCCGCACCGCGACGCGGGGGACCGGCCGGACGCGCAGGAATGCCGGGCCGGTCACGAGGAGCCTTCCCGCGGGGGAGGGAGTGATCTTCGGTGAGGACGAAAGCGGTAATCCTGAGTTGCGCAACCCTGCTTGCGGCCGCTCCGGCGGCCGAGGCGCACCATTCCCGAGCGATGTTCGAGATCGGCAGGGCGGTCGAGCTGACCGGCACGGTGCGGCAGTTCCAGTGGACCAATCCGCATTGCTACATCCAGCTCGTCGTCACCGGCGCGGACGGGACCGAGCAGGAGTGGAGCCTCGAGATGGGTGCGCCGATGCACCTGCAGGGACGCGGGTGGGGGCCGCGCACCGTGAAGGCGGGCGACCGTATCAGGGTGACGATATTCCCGCTGCGCAACGGGCGCCCGGGGGGCGAGCTTCAGGCCGCGACGACGCTCGACGGTCGGCCGCTGGGGAAGGTCTCGTGAGGCGCCGGGCACGCGCGCTTGCCGCGCTGGTCGCGCTCGTCGCCGCCGATCCGGTGGCTGCGCAGGAGCCCGCCGCCGACTGCCGGCCCGCCGACCTCGCGGCGCTGGAGGGCTGGAACGGGGTATGGATCGCGCAGGATCTCCTGGCCGACATCAACGGACGCGAACCCGCGGGCGCCATGGAGTTGACCGAGGCGGCCAAGCTGATCGGTCTCGAAGCGCCATGGACGCCTGAAGGCTGGAAGCGGATGGGCGCGGCCCTGCGTCTGGGTGTGAGCACGACGCAGGCCGGCTGGGCCTTCCCGGTGATGATGAGCTCGCCGGCGCCGTTCACGATCGTCATCTCGCCCACCGTCACGGTGATCGCGAGCCAGTATCGCGAGATCCGCTACGTCTACACCGACGGCCGGCCCCATGCGCCGGAGGAGGAACGCTGGCCGACCAACTGGGGCGATTCGATCGGCTGCTGGGAAGGCGACACGCTGACCATCGACACGGTCGGGGTGAAGTACGATCCGGAGTTCAACTTCGTGGCGCCGCCGCTGTCGGGGAACGCGCATTTCGTCGAGCGCATCCGGATGACCGGCCCGGACCGGCTCGAGTCCGAGATCACGATCACCGATCCCGAGTATCTCGAGCGCCCGTGGCAGGTACACATGGTCTACCTGCGTCACCCGGTGCTGACGCGGCTGGTCCACGAAAGCGACATCTTCGCCAACGACCGGACGCAACCGGGCGAGGGCATCGTCGCCGACGCCGGACCGAGAGCCGTTCTCGACCCGTCATACCTGCCCGAGAAGGAGCCCGAGCTCACCGCCGAGCAACTCGACCGCGTCGCGGGCCGCTACGCGTTCAACGAGCAGCCGCTCGAGCTGGTGGTCGAGAGACGCGGGAACCGCGTCGTTTTCAAGGCTCCGCCGGCCCTGAATTTCTTCCTGCCGCTGTACGCCCGGGATCCGCTGAACTTCGTCGCCGTGGATGGAGGAACCTTCCGGTTCCTGACCGACGATCGCGGCCGCGTGATCGGCTTCGAGGGTACAAACCCGGCCGGCGTGCCGATGACCGGCAGGCGGATATCGCGGTGATGCCGCACCGTCTCGCCGTGCCGGGCTTTCCGCCGGGGCGGATACCGCGCTAGAGGGGAATGGTGACCGAACCCAGGCTCCTCTCGGGTGGCAATCCGCAGATCCCCAAGGGCGAGGGTGACGCGCCGGTGCAGGCCTATATCGCGGCGATGCCGGGATGGAAGAGCGAGGCGGGGGGCAAGCTCGACAGGCTGATCGAGAAGACCGTGCCCGGCGTGCGCAAGGCGGTGAAGTGGAACTCGCCGTTCTACGGAGTCGAGGGGCAGGGCTGGTTTCTCAGTTTCCACGTGTTCACTAGGTACATCAAGGTGAGCTTCTTCCGCGGCGCCGACCTCGACCCGTTGCCGCCGGTCGGTTCGAAGGACCCGAACACGCGCTACGTCCATATCGAGGAGGGTGGGCCAGTGGACGAAAGGCAGCTCGCCGACTGGATCCGCCAGGCGGCGGCCATTCCGGGATGGATGATCGGATGACGGTCACCAGCTGCCTCCCCGTCGTGCCGAGCGCCGACCTCGAACGCAGTCTCAGGCTGTGGCGTGAGGGGCTCGGCTTCGACAATACGTGGTACGAGGAACGGCGCGAGGGACGGCTGGTCGGCTGCGGCATCGGCAACGGTCGGATCAGGGTCCTGCTGAACAGGCGCGCCGGCGCCGCGGACAGGCCGAACGGCTACGAGGGAGTGCGCTTCTACTGGGCTCCCGAGGACCTCGACGCGCTGCGCGAGCGCCTGCTGCAGCTCGGCTTCGCGCCCGGCCCGATCGAGGAGCGCTACTACGGCCAGCGCGAGTTCACGCTGGTCGACGACGACGGGTTCGATCACTGTTTCGGGGTACCGGTCGAAACGGAGGAACTTGCGGAATGAGCGGCGACAGCCCCTCCGCGGAGATCGACGCCAGACTGGCGAGCCTCGGCGACTGGCGCGGCGAGGCGCTCGCGCGGATGCGCGGGCTGATCCGCGAGGCCGATCCCGAGGTGATCGAGACGGTCAAGTGGCGCAAGCCGTCAAACCCGGGCGGTGTGCCGGTATGGGAGCATGCCGGGATCCTGTGCACGGGCGAGGTCTACAAGAACTATGTCAAGCTGACTTTCGCCCGGGGCGCGGCGCTCGAGGATCCGGCGGGGCTGTTCAACGCCGGTTTCGGCGGCGGGACGCGGCGGGCGATCGACATCCGCGAGGGGGATACGGTCGATGCCGAGGCGTTCAGGGCGCTGGTGCGCGAGGCGGTAGCGCTGAACGTGGGGGCGAAGGGGTAAGGGGCTCTTAGTCGAGGTTGGATGAGGGCTCCTCCTTCCGCCGCACAGCCAACGCCGCCGGCACCGCCAGTGCCACGACGACGCAGGCCAGCGCCGGAAGCGCGGCCACGCCGAGGAAAGTCCGCGGGGCGACCCCGGCGGCGAGCATCGCTGCGCCGAGCGGCGGGCCGGCGAAGGCGCCGAGGCGCGCGACGAGCACGCCCATGCCGACCGCGCTCGACAGCAGCCGAGCGGGAAACAGGTAGGCCGCGAGTCCGGGCAGCACCATGCCGCCCGCGTTGGCCCCGCCGACGCCGACCATCAGCAGCAGCGTCCAGCGCAAGGGATCGGGCGCGGTCAGGAAGATCGCGGCGAAGCTCGCGGCCATGGTCCCGAACAGCAGCATCAGCGCCGGGCCCTTGCGCCAGTTGTCGACCAGCGCGCTCGCGCCGATGCCGATCGCGAGGCCCGCGAGGTTGGCGACCCCGGCTACCCGTGCCGCGTCGTCGAGCGTCAGCCCGGCGCCGGGCAGCACGGTCGGCAGCCACGAGTTGAGCAGGTAGAGGTTGAGTGCGTTGAGCGCGAGCATCGCCGCGAACACCGCAAACGGGAACAGCCAGGGAGAGCGCAGCAGCGCGAGCTGCGGGAGCTTTCCTGCGGCCTCCTTCGCCGGGCCGCCCGCATGCACCGGTGCGCCGCCTTCGAGCGCGAGCCACAGCGCCAGCGCCAGCAGCGTCGCCGCCGCGCCCGGCACCAGGAACAGCCCCTGCCACCCGGCCCCGGCGACGATCGGCGGGGCGAGCAGACCGGCAAGCGCGAGACCGAGCGGGATCCCGGCGGAGACCACCGCCATGATCGTCGCCCGCAGCCGCTCGGGCGCGAGCTCGGCCGAGAGCGCGCTGACGTTGGGCAGGCAGGCGCCGAGCGCGAGCCCGGTAGCGAGCCGCCAGGCCAGGAATGCGGGAATGGAAGTGGCCGTGGCGGTCCCGAGCGTGGCGAGGCCGGTCGCGAAGCAGCCAGCGACGATCAGCGTCCGCCGCCCGAACCGGTCTCCGAGCGGCGCGATCAGCGCGCCGCCCGCGCCGAGGCCGATCAGCAGCGCGGTGAACACCCAGCCGAAGCTCGCCGGGGCGAGGCCGAGCGCGCCCTCGAGCCGCGGGACGGCAAGCGACATCGCGGCGATGTCGAAGCCCTCCATGACGAAGACGCCTCCGAGGAGGATCAGCGCGGCGAGGCGGCGGGTGGGGGTCACGCGAATACCCCCCTCCCAGGCGGGGAGGGGGTCGGGGGGTGGGGGAGCGCGGCACCGCCGCGCGTCGACGCCAGCGTCGAACACCCCCACCCTGCCCTCCCCCTAAAGGGGGAGGGGGGTCGTGTACTGAGCTTGCGCATCTCCATGACTTTCATCCCTCCCACGGGCTCGGCATGCGGTACGGCACCGTGTGGAACACCGCCTCGACCTGCTCGATCGCACCGTCCCTGATCTTGAACGCTTCGGCAAGGTAATAGGAGTGCGGGCGGCGGACCGGACTCGACACGCGCGTGCCGTCGGTCAGTTCGTATTCGCCGAGACGCCCCGAGTGGTCGATGAAGCCGTAAGCGAGCACGATCCCGCGCTCGATGTCGACCAGCGGGAAGCGCCGGGCGCGCAGTTCGTCGTCGTAGCGGTACCAGCCGAGCGCGAACTGCGCCTCGCAGCCCAGCCGGGCGATCGGTAGCGGGAACTCGGCATTGTTGGTCGTCTGCACGCCGTTCTCGACCCGGTTGCAATGCGGGTGGAAGCGGGTACGGATCGTGCCGTCGTTGCGCTCGATCGTCTCGAAGTAGCCGTTGGCGATCCGCACCAGCTCCTCGCGCGTGGCGCGCTCGGCTTCGGGCACTTCGGCGAGCATCGCCGGCTTGTCTTCGAATTTCTGGCCGAGGAACGGGAAGCCCTCGTCCTTGTTGCGCGCGACGACGATCTCGCACTCCGCGATCGCCCCTTCGCGCAGCCGCAGCCGGATCGCGCAGGGGCTGGTCGCGTCGGTCTCCTCGACGCAGGTGAACAACGCGACTTGCCCATGGCCCGCGTCGGCGAAGCGCAGATCGTAGGGCCCGAGCGCGGTCAGCGTGCCCCACAACCCGTCACCGGGATCCAGCGCGACGTTGTTCTCGGTGTAGAGCAAGTCGGGCGACCAGCCGACCTGCGCCGGATCGCGCGCGGCGAGCGCCTCCTTGAAGCGGTCGAGGGCCGCGTAGAGCCCTTCGCGTGTAGTCAAGGCCCTCTCCCTTTGCTTGACTTGGCGCGGTGCTAGCTCAAAAGTAACGGTCGTTAAAGTCGCGCGGCAGGCGGCGGGAGAGGTAATGGATCCGGCAGGCAAGCTGGCCGTCGTCACCGGCGGCAATTCGGGGCTCGGACGGGCGACTGCCGGGGCGCTGCTCGCTTCGGGGGCCGAAGTCGTCTCGCTCGACCTCGCCGGCAGCCCGCCCGAAGGCGCGCGCATGATCGCCTGCGACGTCGGTGACTGGCAAGCGGTGCAGGCCGCGGCGGCGCAAGTCGCGGGGCCGGTCCACCTGCTGGTCAACTGTGCCGGCATCGGCGGTCTCGGCCCGATCGCGACGCCCGAGGGGCCCGGCGACATCGACGCCTTCCGCCGCGTGGTCGAGGTCAACCTGCTCGGCGCCGCCTACGTCACTGCCGCCATTGCGCCGAAGATGATCGCCGCGGAGCCCGACGGCCCCGACGGCGAGCGCGGGGTGATCGTCAACGCCTGTTCGATCGCCAGCTTCGAGGGCCAGGAAGGCATGGGCGCCTACACCGCCGCCAAGGCCGGGCTCGCCGGGCTGGTGCTGGTCTGGGCGCGCGACCTCTCGCGCCACCACATCCGCGTCTGCGGCGTCGCACCGGGGTTCATGGCCACGCCGATGGTCGCCGGCGTGCCCGAGCCGGTCGTCACCGAACTGCTCAGGAACGCCGAATTCCCCCGCCGCCCGGGCCGGGCCGACGAATTCGCCGCGGTGGTCGAGTTCATCGTCCGCACGCCGCTCATCAACGGTGAAGTGATCCGGCTCGACGCGGGCACGCGCCCGCCCGCACGCAGCAGCTTCGGAGCGAACTGAGATGGCCGACGATTTCCTCCCGCCCGGGTTCGATGCGGCGAAGCTCGCCCAGGCGCAGCGCGCGTTCGAGAGTGCGCTCGGCGCCGACAGGGTGTTCTTCGAGCCGCTCGACCGCACCGGATACAAGGACAAGTTCGCGATCGACGATGCCGCGCACGTGCCCTCGGGCGCGATCGCACCGACCAGCGTCGAGGAAGTGCAGGCCGCGCTGCGGGTCGCCAACCAGTACCGCGTGCCCATCTGGCCGATCAGCCGCGGCAAGAACCTCGGCTACGGCGGCTCGGCCCCGGTGCTCACCGGCAGCGTCGTGATGGACCTGTCGCGGATGAAGAAGATCGAGTTCGACGAGGAGTTCGGCACCGTGCTGCTCGAACCCGGCGTTGGCTTCTACGACCTCTACGACTTCATCCGGAAGAACAACCTGCCCTACTGGCTGTCGACCCCGGGCAACTCGTGGGGCTCGGTGATCGGGAACGCGCTCGACCGCGGGGTCGGCTACACCCCTTACGGCGAGAACACCAAGAACCTGTGCGGACTCGAGGTCGTGCTGCCGACCGGAGAGGTCGTGCGCACCGGCATGGGCGCGTTCTCCAAGGCGCCGACCTGGGGTGCCTATCCGTTCGGCTTCGGCCCCGGTTGGGACCAGATGTTCGTCCAGTCGAACTTCGGGATCGTCACCAAGGCCAACATGTGGCTGATGCCCGAGCCCGAGAGCCTGATGGGCATGGATGTCGAGTTCGACCGGCCCGAGGACCTGAAGCCGCTGGTCGACACGATCGGGCCGCTCAGGCGCGAGCGCGTGCTGCAGCAGAGTCCGAGTATCGGCAACTGGCTGCGCGCGGCCGCGGTGCTGACCCGCCGCGAGGAATGGACCGACAAGCCCGGCGCGCTCGACGACAGCGTGATCGACGCGATCCGCCAGCGCTTCGGGCTCGGGTGGTGGGGCGTCTCGCTCAGGCTCTACGGGCGCGAGGAGGTCAATAAGGCAGCCTACGCGATCCTCGAGAAGGCGATGAACGCGATCGACCCGCTGTTCATCCGCAGCACGATGTGGCGCAAGGGCGAGCCGATGGAATATTCGGGCTGGACCGGCACGCCGATCACCTTCCCGATGCAGAACGTCAACTGGTACGGCGGGCGCGGCGGGCACATCGGCTTTTCCCCGATCATCCCGCAGAACGGCAGCGCGGCGCTCGCCCAGTTCCAGCGGACCTATGCCCGCTACAAGGAATACGGGATGGATTACCAGGGCAGCTTCGCCTTCGGCGAGCGCCACCTCGTCAACGTCAACGCGATGCTGTTCAACAAGGACGATCCGGCGATGATGGCGCGGATCGATCCGTTCTTCCGCCAGCTCGTCGCCGATGCCAAGGAACAGGGCTACGGCGAATATCGCACGCACCTCGATTACATGGACCTCGTCGCCGAGACCTACGACTGGAACGGCGGGGCGCTGCGCAGGCTCAACGAGCGTGTCAAGGACGCGCTCGACCCCAACGGTATCCTCGCGCCGGGCAAGAGCGGGATCTGGCCGAAGGGGCAGGGCCGCAGGGCGGGAGAAGGGGCATGAGCGAACGCACGCAGCGCAGCCGTCGTCATCCGCGCGAAAGCGGGACCCGCGTCCCGCTGGCATGGCTGCGGCGGCACGCGATCCCGGCCTTTGCCGGGATGACGGGGACGGGATTGGCCGCCACGCTGCTCGCCGGCGCCGCGATTGCCCAGGCGCCGCCCGCTCCGCCGCCGACCACGCTCTCCAGCCGCTCCGGCGCCGCCGGCGGCGAGGCGCTGTTCCTCGAGCACTGCGCGAGCTGCCACGGGGAAAACGGCATGGGCACCGGCCTGCTCGCGCGCCGGATCCAGCCCGCGCTGCTCGAGGCGCGCGACAACCTGCCCGCCCAGTACGTGATCGTCGCCGTCCGCCAGGGCATCGGCAACATGCCGGCAATCCCGCGCGGCGAAGTCAGCGACGAGGAACTGCAGGCGATCGCCGCGTACCTCGCGGCGGGCCCGCACGAGGCGGCGCAGTGAAGGCGACGCGGCGCGGGGTGCTCGGCGGCGCGGTCGCGGTGTCCGCCGTGGCCGGGGCGCCGCGCGTGGCCGCGGCCGCGAGCGGCGGCCCGGTGCTGCTGCACGATGCCTCGCTCGAAGCCGGCCGCCGCTTCGCCGCGGCGTATGGCGGCGAGGCGCTGCCGATCGAGGGCGACCGCATCCGCTTCGCCCGCGCGGTGTTCGCACGGCAGCCGGCTTATGTCGTCGGCGTGAGCCGCCCGGCCGACGCGCTGCTGATCGAGGAGGTCGCGCGTGAGGCGGGGTATATGCTGGCTGACGACCGGACCGTGCGCGAGATGACCGCCGAGGCGCAGCCGCTCGACCGCGGGCTGGTGCTGGGGTGGGTGTTCACGAGGAAGGGCTAAGGAGCCCTCATCCAAGCTCCGGTAAGGTCCTGACGGACCTAACCTCCGCTATCCTTCTCCCACCAGTGGGAGAAGAGAAATGCCTGACAATCTCGCGCCGATCCTTCTCCCGCTGGCGGGAGAAGGATACGCAGACTTAGCCCCGAAGGGGCTTAGTCGGAGTTGGATGAGGGCCCCTTGAATCTCGAGGGCAAACTCAGCCCCTCCTGCAAGATCGCCTCGAGCACAGCGTCCGTGTTCCCCAGCGCATCGTTGTTCCAGAACCGGATCACCCGATACCCCAGCTCCTCCAGCCGCGCCGTTCGCGCAGCATCTCCCTCGGCCGTGTGCTGTCCGCCATCCAGCTCGACCACGAGGCGCTTCTCGGCGCAGAGGAAATCAACCACGTAGCACCCCACTGTGGCTTGGCGTCGGAACTTGAGCCCGCTAAGCCGCCGATCGCGCAGATGCCGCCAGATCCTGCGTTCGGCGTCAGTAGAATTTCGCCGCAGCGCTCGCGCAAAGCGATTGGTCGATCCAATGGTCATGACGCCAGCTTACGGCATCGCGGCTCTACGCTTCGACTCGAACCGCCTCCATTACGGAGCTTTGATAAAGCCGCAGCTCACCGCCGGATGATCAGCGAATCCGGCCGCTTGCGCGGGACCCATTGCCCGCGGCCGGGGAAGTTCTTGAGCACCTCGCCGTCCCACAGCCGCACGGTGCGGCGTCGGAAGCGCCATTTGCCGTCGGTGCCCTTGACCGCGTGGTCGTCGTACCAGCCGGTGAAGCGCAGCAGGTAAGGCGGCTCGCCCTCGCATTCGGTGACGAAGGCGAAGCTGCGCATCTTCACGCTGCCGTCGGCCTGCGGGCGGTACTGGGTCTGGGTGACGTGGTGCTGGCGGCCGGGGAAGCCCGGGGCGTTGGCGTAGTGGGCCATCAGGCCGCGGATGCCATCGTGCCCTTCCCACACGTCGGGCTCCTCGAACACCTCTTCGCTCATCACGCAGTCCTCGGTGAAGCAGGCGACAAGCGCTTCGGCATCGCCGGTGTCGAGCGCCCAGGAGTAATCGGCGATCAGGTCCTGCAGGCCGAGGCGGTCTTCGATCGAAAGCGCGGTCATGGTCTCTCCCGTCTTGTTGCCACGACCGTAACACCCGTTATGATTGCCGCCAAGAACGGGAGGGACCCTTGGGCAAGATCATCGTCACCGGCGCCTCGGGCCAGTTCGGCAACGCGGCGGCCCGGCAATTGCTGGAACGCGTGCCGGCGGAAGACCTCGTGCTGCTGAGCCGCACGCCGGACAAGCTCGCCGACCTCGCGGAGAAGGGCGCGAGCGTGCGTTACGCCGACTTCGACGATCCCGCCTCGCTGGGACCGGCGATGGAGGGCGGCGAGACAATGCTGCTGATCTCGACCGTGCGCGTCGGCAGCCGCGTCGAGCAGCACACCGCCGCGGTCGAGGCGGCAAAGGCGCAGGGCGTGAGGCACGTGATCTACACCTCGCTGCTCGGCGTCCGCACCCCGAACAACCCCTCGGTCGAGGGGTTCGACCACCTCGCCACCGAGCGCATGATCGAGGCCTCGGGGCTCGCGTGGACCCACCTGCGCAACAGCCTCTACGCCGAGGCGGTGGCGAGCGCGATGGCGATTCCCGCGCTGCAGGCCGGGCACAAGCCCGAGAACGCCGGGCAGGGCCGCGTGCCGATCGTCAGCCGTGACGACTGCGTGGCGATCGCGGTCGGCGTGCTGACGCAGGAAGGGCACGCCAACAAGGCCTACGACGTGACCGGCCCCGAGCTCTGGACCCTGCCCGATGCGATGGCGCTGATTGCCCAGATGGCGGGCAAGCCGATCGAGGTCGAACTCGTCGATGACGAGGGCATGTTCGCCTACTTTGATTCGCTCGGCGTCCCGCGCAAGGCATCGGACGTGGTCCCCGACGGGCCGATCCCGTGGGCCAGCGAGGGCATGGTCACGTTCGGCCAGTCGATCCGCGAAGGATTCATGGACGTGCTCTCGGACGACGTCGAGCGGATCACGGGCCGCAAGCCACGCACGCTGCGCTCGGTGCTCGAACAGCACAAGCACCTCTGGCCCGCATGAGCTTGCTTGCCCGCCTGCGCACCAGACTCCCCCTCCCCGGCGGGGAGGGGGTAGGGGGAGGAGGAGCGCGGCGAGCGCCGCGCGTCGGCGCTGGCGTGGTGCACCCCCACCCAACCCTCCCCCTCAAGGGGGAGGGCTTCTCGTTGCGTGGGCTCGCTGGCGCGGCGCTGCTCGCCCTCGCCGCCTGCACCCAGGGCTCCGATGCCCTCGAAGTCGACAGCCCGGTCATCGGCGCCGCGGAAAACTGGGACAACCCTGGCGGCGACTGGGCGGGCAGCCGCTTCTCGCGGCTGACCGACATTACCAGGGAGAACGTCGGCGAGCTCGGGCTGGCGTGGGAATACGACCTCGGCACAGCGCGGGTGCAGGAAGCGACCCCGGTGGTGATCGACGGGGTGATGTACACCTCGGGCAATCTCGGCCGGGTCTACGCGCTCGACGCCGCGACCGGCGAGGAGAAGTGGCGCTTCGAGCCCGAGGTCGACATGCAGGCCAACCGCGCGGCGTGCTGCGACCAGGCCAACCGCGGCGTCGCGGTGGCTGACGGCAAGGTCTTCGTCGCGTCGCTCGACGGCTGGCTCTACGCGCTCGATCGGATCAGCGGCAAGGTGATGTGGCGGATCGACACGATCGTCGATCGCAGGCGCGCCTACACGATCACCGGCGCGCCCGAGATCGCCGGCAACCTGGTGATCATCGGCAACGCCGGCGCCGAGTACGACGTGCGTGGCTACGTGACCGCCTACGACGTGCGCAGCGGCGACCGGAAGTGGCGCTTCTGGACCGTCCCGCACGACCCGAAGGAGGGCCCGCAGGAAAGCGAGGCGCTGGAAAAGGCGCTCGAGACCTGGGACCCGGACAGCCGCTGGGACATCGGTGGCGGCGGCACGGTGTGGGACGCGATCCAGTACGATCCGGTGTTCGACCAGGTGATCATCGGCACCGGCAATGGCGGGCCCTATCCGCTCAAGACCCGCTCGCCGAAAGGCGGTGACAACCTCTACCTGAACTCGCTCGTCGCGCTCGACCGCAAGACCGGCGCGATGAAATGGTACTTCCAGGAGACGCCGCAGGATTCGTGGGACCTGACTGCGACCCAGCCGATGGTCTTCACCGAGCTCGAGGTGAACGGCGAGACCCGTCCGGTGATCCTGCACACGCCCAAGAACGGGTTCTTCTTCGTGGTCGACCGCGAAACGGGCAAGCCGCTCGCCGCCAACGCGCTGGTGCGCACGAGCTGGGCCAGCGGCTGGGACCTCGAAAGCGGCAGGCCGGTCCTGACGCCCGAGTTTTCCGATTACTCGACCGGGCCCAAGATCGTCTTCCCGGCGAGCTCGGGTGCGCGCAACTGGCACCCGGCGGCTTACGACCCGACGCGCAAGCTCTACTTTGCGGCGGTGGTCGACATGGGCAACCTGATGTTCATTCCGCCGGGGCAGGAGCGCCCGCCGCACCGCAAGAACGCGATGAACCCGGCCGCGGCGCTGATCTTCACCGCCGATCTCGAGGCGGCCCTGGGGACGCTGCCGCCGCCGATGCAGGCCGCGGTCAAGGCGCTGCCGCAGTGGCGGGAGGTGCTCGACAGGCCGTTCAGCTCCGAGCTCCGCGCGATCGACCCGCTGACCGGCGAGACCCGATGGGCCGCGCCGCTCGACGGCTGGCAGGACCGCGGCGGCGTGCTCGCCACGTCGAGCGGCCTCGTCATCCACGGCACGCTTTCGGGCAAGCTGATCGTGCGCGACGCCGACACCGGCGAAGTACTCAAGAGCATCGACACCGGCAGCTCGATCCTCGCCGCACCGATGACCTACAAGGTGGACGGCGTGCAGTACGTCGCCGTGCAGACCGGCTGGGGCGGGGGCGGCTGGGGCTTCGTGCCGCCCTATGCCGCGGCCTATGCGAAGGGCAACGCCAACCGCCTGCTGGTGTTCAGCCTCGGCGGCGGCGAGGTCCCGATCCCGCCCGACCTGCCGCCGCTGCAACCCGCGCCCGAGCCGCCCGCGCAGCTCGCCGGCGTGACGCCGGAGACGATCGCGACGGGCTCGGCGCTGTTCACAGAGACCTGCGCGATCTGCCACTCGAACCAGCCGCGCGCGCCGCTGCCCGACCTCAGGCGGATGCAGCCCGGAACGCACGAGGTGTTCGAGCGGATCGTGCTCGAAGGCCTGCTGCTGCCGAACGGCATGCCACGCTTCAATGACCTTCTCACGCCCGAGCAGGCGAGGGCGATCCACGCGTTCCTGATCGACGAGCAGCGCAAGCTCCGCGCCCGCGAGCTGCAGCTCCAACGCGAAGGCAAGCCGCTCGACAGCCGCAGTTTGACGATATTGTCGAGTTACTAGGAGAAGGAAGGAGCCCTCATCCAAGCTACGCTAGCTCGCTTCGCGAGCAAGCTTCGCTATCCTTCTCCCACCAGTGGGGGAAGGAGCCAGGCCGCAAGCGCCGTGCCCCTTCTTCTCCCGCTGGCGGGAGAAGGATACGGAGACTTGGCCCCGCAGGGGCCTAGCCGGAGTTGGATGAGGGCCCCGCCTTCGCCCCGAACGAGGAGACCCGCGATGACCCCCGAAGGCGTCAACATCAAGCATCCCGACAAGCTGTTCATCGGCGGCGAATGGGTCGCGCCGACGAGCGGCGAGCAGCTCGAGATCGTCAATCCGAACAGCGAGGAAATCGTCGCCCGCACGGCCGCCGCCGGCCCCGAGGACATGGACCGCGCGGTCGCGGCCGCGCGGCAGGCGTTCGATCACGGTCCCTGGCCGGCGACTCCGCCGGCCGAGCGCGGCGCGATCCTGATGAAGATGATCGACCACCTCGAAGCGAGGGTGCCCGAGCTTTGTGCGGCGTGGGTCGCGCAGGTCGGCGGCCTCGCGAGCTTCGCGCCGATCATGCACGGTGGCAGCATTGCCGGGCTGCGCGGCATCGCGGCGCTCGGCGAGAGCTTCGCCTGGACCGAGCAGAAGAAGGGGCAGGTCGTCGACACGGCGGTGATCGCACGCGAGCCGGTCGGCGTCGTCGTCGGCATCGCCCCGTGGAACGCGCCGTTCGGGATCATGGCCAACAAGGTGTTCTACGCGCTCGTCGCGGGCTGCCCGATCGTGATGAAGCCGTCGCCCGAGACTCCGCTCGAAGCCTACATCATCGCCGAGGCGGCCGAGGCCGCGGGCCTGCCGCCGGGCACGGTCAATCTCGTGCCGGCGGACCGCGAGGCGTCCGACCACCTGATCCGCAGCCGCGGCATCGACAAGGTCAGCTTCACCGGCTCGTCCGCCGCGGGCATGCACATCGCCTCGATCTGCGGTGCCAAGATGACCCGCTGCACGATGGAGCTCGGCGGCAAGTCGGCGGCGATCGTGCGCGACGACTTCCCGATCGAGGCTGCCGCCGGCATCCTCGGCAATACGATCACGGTGATGAGCGGGCAGGTCTGCGCGATGCTCAGCCGCGCGATCGTCCCCAGGCACCGCCACGACGAGCTGGCCGAGGCGATCGCGGGGGTGATGAGGGGCATCAAGATCGGCCATTCGGAGGATCCCGAGACCCAGCTCGGCCCGCTGGCGATGAAGCGTCAGCTCGAGCGGGTCGAGATGTACATCGAGGAAGGCCGAAAGTCGGGCGCCGACCTCGTCACCGGCGGCCAGCGCCCGGCACACATGAACAAGGGCTACTTCATCGAGCCGACGCTGTTCGCCAACGTCGACAACCAGAGCCGTATTGCCCAGGAGGAAATCTTCGGGCCGGTGCTGTGCCTGATCCCCGCCGAGGACGAGGAAGACGCGATCCGCCTCGCCAACGAGTCGAACTACGGCCTCAACGGCTCGGTGCTGACCACCGACCCGCAGGCCGCCTATGACATCGCGCGCCGAGTGCGCACCGGAGTGGTGGGCCAGAACGGCATGCGGATGGAGTTCGGCATGCCGTTCGGCGGCTTCAAGCAGTCGGGCATGGGCCGCGAGGGCGGCGAGGAAGGGCTGTGGCCGTACCTCGAGACCAAGACCATCCTGCTCGACGGGGCGCCGGCGCGGTTGTGAGGGGAGAGGGGAAAGGGGCCCTCATCCAAGCTACGCTAACCGCCTTCGGCGGTAAGCTTCGCTATCCTTCTCCCACCAGTGGGAGAAGGACCCGAACCGCGAGCGCTACACCTTCTTCTCCCGCTGGCGGGAGAAGGATACGAAGACTTAGCCCCGCAGGGGCTTAGTCGGAGTTGGATGAGGGCCCCTTCTCCTTCACCCCTCGAGCAAGTCCGCCGCGTCCTCCAGCCCGCGCTTCCGCGCGACTTGCGCTGGCGTCTCGCCCTCGGCGTTGCGCGCGGTTCGGTTGGCGCCGACCGCGAGCAGCACCTCGACCACCGCGGCCGCAGCGTCCTCGTCGTCAGGCAGCGAGAACAGCGGCGGCGTGCCGCGCGGCCCCGGCGCGTTCGCCAGCGCCGGTTGTTCCGCCAGCACTGCGCGCAGGCGTTCGGCCCACCCGGCCCAGGCGAGGTCGTGCGGGTCGCGGCTGAGCGGGGCGATCAGCTCGATCACCGCGCGGTTCTTCCAGAACACCCCGTGGCCGAGCGGGGTCGCGTTGTAAGGTCCGCCGCGCCGGTCGATGTCGGCGCCGGCCTCGATCAGCAGCCGGATCGCCTCGAGCGCGCCGGCCCCGGCAGCGCTGTGCAGCGCGCGCTGGCCGTTGCGCGCGGCGAGGTCGACCGGCATGCCGAGGCCGAGCAGTAGGCGCAGCACGTCGGTCCGGTTCTGCGCGGCTGCGGCGAGCAGCGTGCTCGGGTACCGGAGGAACCACGGCCGCCAGCGGGCCAGCCGGTGCGCCTCGGCCTCGTCAATCCGCAGGCATGCGGCCTGGAACGCCTGTGCACCCGACAACGCGGGAGCGCTGGCGCCGTGCCGCCGCAGCAGCGCGGCCATCTCGGAGAAGCCGTGCAGCTCGGCGACGTGGTGGTGCGGCTGCCGGCTGTAGGCGTTGCGCCCGTTCGGGTCGGCGCCGTGCGCCAGCAGCCATTCGGCGCGGGCGAGGTGGTCCTGGTTGACCGCGTTGCCGAGCAGGTAGTCGAGCGTGCTGCGCTCCGCGCCGCCGAGCGAGACCTTTCCCAGTTGCCGCCAGCGGTGCTCGCTGCCTTGCGCCATCGAATGCGACCACATGAACTCGAGCCAGCAGGTGTCGTCGCCGACGATCGAGGTGTTGTAGAGCGCCTGGATGTCGAACGGGTCGGCGCCGCGCTCGACCAGCAGCGCGGCCAGCTCGCGGTCGCGCGGGTGGGGACGCCGAACACCCTCGCCGAGCGCGATCACTCCGGTCAGCACCTTGAACGCGTTGCCCCAGCCATCGTCGAACGCGGCGTTGGGGTCGGCCCCCTGGTCGAGCAGCAGTTCCGCCAGCGCGAGCGCGTTGTCCTCGACTGCCGGAAGCGGCAATCGGCTGTAGGCGAGGTACTGCAGCGGCTCCCAGCCGTGCGGCCCGCCGTTCGAAGTCGCCGAGGTGGGATCGGCCGCCAGCCGGTGGCGGACCTCGTCGAGGTCGCCGAACGCCACGGCCGCGTGCAGGCCGTGGCGGGCGAGCTGGGGATGGCGTTGTGCGATCCGCGCAGCGGCGGCGCGGTCGCCGTCGTCCCACGCGCCGCGCAGCACGATCTCCACTAGCGCGTCGGCGTCCATCGCGGCGTGGACGCGTTCCTCGAGCGCCTCCTTGAGCTTCGCCCAGCCGCCGAACCCGTATTCGCGCGCAAGCGCCTGCTGCACGTCGCGCAGGCCCGGTTCGGACGGCGCGCCGGGCCAGGCGTCGCGCAGCCGTTGTCGGGCGTCGGCATCGCCGGTGCGCAACGCCTTGAGCCAGCGCTTCGCGTCTTTCCTGAAATTGTCGAGATTGGCCCGCGGGCCGAGCGTCCTGGGCATGGGACCTTCCTTCCGAGATCGCCTGGCGTCCGCTCGAGACAGGCCGGAAGAAGGTTGCGTACGTCCGGTGTCGAGTGGGTGGGAGCGAGCTCCCTTGCCGCGGACAGGTGGCGCCCCAGTGCGCTCTGAAGGAAGACTGAACCGCTCGCGCGAAGCTGTCAATTCGCGTCCGGCCCGCCCTTCCGCTTGGCAGCGTGGCGGCCTAGGACCGGTGACATGACGAGAGTGGGGGCAGCACGGATTTTCGGCGCCACGATCGCGGTGCTGGCGCTGTCGGCCTGCGGCGGCGGGCGCGACTACCGGCCGGTCAGCGACGTCCCGGTGCGGATCGGCCCACCCTACACCGTGCGCGGGACGACCTATACGCCCGCGGCGGACCCGAACTACGACCGCGTCGGCTACGCCTCGTGGTACGGGCCCGAATCCGGCAACCAGACCGCCAACGGCGAACGCTTCCGCCCCGACGGGATCAGCGCCGCGCACACGACCTTGCCGCTGCCCACTTATGCCGAGGTCACCGCGCTCGACACCGGGCGGCGAATACTCGTCCGGATCAACGATCGCGGGCCATTTGTCCGCGGCCGGATCATCGATCTTTCGCGCGGCGCGGCGGAGCTGCTCGGCGTCAGGGCGCAGGGCGTCGCGCCGGTGCGGGTCCGGGTGGTCGATCCCTCCGAACGCGACCGCGAGCGGTTGCGCGAGGGCAAGCCCGCACGCGAGCTGCCGCGGGTTTCCGAGGCCGAACTCCGGCGCCTGCGCACACGGCTTGCCGCGGAAGCCGGGCGCTAGGGTTCCAACGACTCGCCGCAAACGGGCGCCGTCCCGGCTTGCCTGCGCACCCGACGGCGCGCATGAAGTGCGGATGAGCGCGGGATCACAAGCGGTTCCGAGTCCGTCGAAGGCTCCCCGGCACCTGTGGGTGGTCGGGCTGCTGCTCGTGTTGTGGAACGGCTGGGGCATCGCGATCGCCATCGCCGCGCAGACCGCGAGCCTGCCGGTGCCAGACCCCGAGGTTGCCGCCTATTTCGCCGGACAGCCGTCGTGGTTCGTGCTGTTCGCCGACATCGGCCCGGTCGCGGGGGTGGCGGGCTCGGTCGCGCTGTTGCTGCAGTCCCGCTGGGCGCCCTGGCTGTTCATCGTCCAGCTCGCGGTGCTGCTGATCGGCAATTCATATGAAGTGGTGAGCGGGACCTCGCTGCTGCTGACGAGCGCCGAATCCCGCGTGAGTTCCGCCGTCATCATCGTCGGAGTCATCGGCGAAATCCTCTACGCCCGCGCGATGGGGCGGCGCGGCGTACTCTACTGAAGCGGCCGCGGCCGGCGGATCACAGCCGCTTGTCGTTCGGGTCGATCTTCGGGTCGCTCTTGAGCATCGGATCCCAGTGCTCGGCGATCTTGCCGTTCTCGATGCGGTAGAGGTCGAACCAGGTCGTATAGTAGGTCTCGCCGTTGGCGTCCTTCTCGGGGCGGACGAACGCGGTGGTCACGTAGTCGCCCTCCGCCATCAGGTGAATCAGCGGCAGCTCGAGCGTATCGCTGATCTCGCGCACGGGCCGGCTGGCGCGGACATAGTCTATCAGGCCCTGCAGGCCCTGAGCCGCGTTCGGGTTGTGCTGGATGTAGTCCTCGGCGATGAACTCGTGCGCCCGGTCCCAGTGGCCGCCCTGCAGCACGATCCGGTACATGTCGTAGACCAGCCGCTTGTTGGCGGCGAGCTTCGGATCGTCGCTTTCGAGCAGCGCGGCATGGTTCTCGGATACGACGGGTGGGACGGACATAGTCAACGACTCCTGCGCAGTGAGCGGGCTCGCGAGCGTCACCGAGATGGTTCCAAGCGCAATCAACGCGAAGCGCATTCTCGTATCTCCCTGCTTCGTCCCCGGTGTGCCAAACGAGGGGTGACGCGGCAAGCTTTCACCGCTAGGGAGCCGGACAAACGCAATTTGATCGAGGGTGAGGGCATTCCATGCGATTGAAGTACCTGGCTCTGGCATCGCTCGTCATGCCGCTTGCGCCGGCCGTGGCGCAAGAGGCCAAAGAGGACGAGGTGATCGTCGTCACCGGCCGGGGCCTCGAGGCGCCGCCTTCGGTGATCGCCTATTCGACCATCGAGCTCGACCGCGAGCAGATGCTTTCGACCGCCTCGGGCCAGATCGAGGACGCGCTGGGCAACATCGCCGGGTTCCAGCAGTTCCGCCGCTCGGACAGCCGCTCGTCGAACCCGACCGCGCAGGGCGTGACGCTGCGCGCGCTCGGCGGCAACGCGTCGAGCCGTGCGCTGGTGCTGCTCGACGGCGTGCCGATGCTCGATCCGTTCTTCGGTCACGTGCCGCTTTCGGCGCTTTCGCCCAACCAGCTCGACGTCATCCGGGTCACCCGCGGCGGCGGTTCGGGGCCGTTCGGCAGCGGAGCGCTCGCCGGCACGATCGAACTCGAAAGCGTCGATGCCGCCGAACTCGGCCTGCTCAGCGCGCAGGGCTTCGTCAACGACCGCGGCGACACCGAGCTCGAAGCGAGCCTCGCGCCGCAGTGGGACTCGGGCTTCGCGACCGTCAGCGGCCGCTGGGACCGCGGCGACGGGTTCCGCACGACGCCGAAGGACCAGCTGACCCCCGCCTCGGTCAATGCGGCCTACGAGAGCTGGTCGGCCAGCGGACGCGTGGTCCAGGCGATCGGGCCCGACATGCAGCTCCAGGTCCGCGGCCTCGCGTTCGAGACCGACCGCACGCTGCGCTTCCGCGGAGCAGACAACACGACGCGCGGCGAGGACCTCAGCGTGCGGCTGATCGGCCGCGGCGAATGGCAGTTCGACGCAATCGCCTATGCGCAGTGGCGCAACTTCTCGAATATTGTCGTCAGCTCGAATCCTGCGACGCCCAACCCGACCCTCGACCAGCGCGACACGCCGGCCTCCGGCCTCGGCGGCAAGATCGAGATCCGTCCGCCGGTCGGCGACGCCCACCTGCTGCGCATCGGTGCGGACTTCCGCCGCTCGGAAGGCGACCTCGCCGAGTACCGTTTCAACGCCGCGACCGGCGCCGCCAACGGCAGCCGCTTCGCCGGCGGGGAGAACAGCGACCTCGGGCTGTTCATCGAGGACGACTATTCGATCGGGCCGATCCTCCTGACCGGGGGAATCCGCGCCGACCGGTGGACCGTGCGCGACGGCTATCACCGCAACCTCGCGGCAAACGGCGCGGTGCTCGAGGATTCGATCTATCCCGACCGCTCGGGCTGGGACGTATCGTGGCGGGTCGGCGGAACGGCCGACGTCGCGCGCGGGGTGCGCGTGCGCGGGGCGGCGTACACCGGGCTGCGCCTGCCGACGCTGAACGAGCTCTACCGCCCGTTCGTCGTCTTCCCGGTCACCACCAGCGCCAACGCCCAACTCGCCAACGAGCGATTGCGCGGGTTCGAGGCCGGTATTGACGTGATCGCTGATCGCGGGGTCGAGTTCTCGCTGACCGCGTTCGACAACCGCGTGAAGGGCGCGATCGCCAACGTCTCGCTGACGCCGACCGAGCGGCAGCGGCAGAACCTCGACGCGATCGAATCGCAAGGGCTCGAGCTGGCCGGCCGCGTCGGAGACGGGCCGGTGCGGCTGTTCGCCACGGCGAGCCTGGTCGATGCCGAAGTAGAGGCGAGCGGGGTTCAGGCCGCGCTCGACGGCAACCGCCCGGCGCAGACGCCGTCGTTCGCCGCCAGCGCGACGCTGAGCTGGCAGCCGCGCGATGGCTGGAACCTCTCGGCCACGCTGCGCCACGTCGGCAAGCAGTTCGAAGGCGACCAGGAGGACGATCCGCTACCGGCAGCGACGACCGTCGACCTGTTCGCTCAAGTGCCGCTGGTCGACAAGCTGAGCCTGATCGCGCGGGTCGAGAACCTGTTCGACGAGACAATCATCACCCGCAACCAGGGCGGGTCGATGGATCTCGGCGTGCCGCTCACCGTATGGGGCGGGCTGCGCTACGGCTTCTAGCGTAACGGGCGGAGACCCCCGCAGGCAGCCTCCGCCCGGGCCGGCCGGCTAGCGGTCGTTCTCCCCTCGGCTTCCGCCGGGGGTGCCGGAGCGATCGCGCTCGTCGCGGCGCTCGCTCTGCTGCTCCTGCTGGCTGCCGATGCCGCCATGGCCGCCGCCGTATCCGGGCTGCTCGCCGCCCTGCTGGCCAGGAGCCTCGCCCTGCTGCTCGGGCTGGAAGTCGATATCCTGGCCTTCTTCGGCTTCGAACTCGACGCCGCGGTCACCCTGCGGGCGGTAGCTGCCGCCCTGCTGCTCCATCTGGTCCGCGCCGCTCTGGCCGGACTCGGTCGAACCGGGGTTCTGGCGTTCGTCATCGAAGCGACCGCCGCCGGTCTGCTGTTCCTGCTGGCGGCTGCCTGCGCCGGTGTTCGGCTGTTGCTGGCCGGGGTTCCTGTTCTGGTCGGTCATTTCTCGCTCTCCTAGTTCGCCGGGTGGCGATGCGGGGGCAACGGACCGGGCCGCCCGCTTATCCGTCCCGCAGTGCACCATCGCGCCCAAGCGGGCGGCGCAAGCGCCAGACCGCGAATGGGCGAGAAATGTTGCTATCGCGCGCGCAGTTGGCAGGTTAGCAGGCCGACAAAGGACAGGAGAGGACAGCAATGGCGTCAGCGGCTCCCGCGCAGGAAGCGATGCTCGCGGTGCGCAACCCGCGTACCGGGCAGGTGGATTTCGAGCTGCCGGTGTCGAGCCGCGCCGAGGTCGCTGCCAAGGCGGCGCGCCTGCGCGAGAACCAGCGGCAGTGGGAGGCGCTCGGCGTCGAAGGCCGCTGCGGGGTCATGGCCCGCTGGCTCGGTGCGGTGAAGGCGCGTGCGGGCGACATCGGCGAGGCCGACGCGGCCGATACCGGCGGGTGCCACACGAGCTACCTGCAGGGCTTCATCACGATGGGCAACATCGGCGGCTGGCTGGAGGACGCACCGAAGGCGTTCGAGAGCCTGAAGTGGCAGGGCATGAGCACCTCGATGCCGACGGTCGAGGTCGAAAGCCAGGTCGTCGCCTATCCGATCGTCGGGGTGATCAGCCCGTGGAACGCCCCGCTGATGCTGGCGCTGCTCGACGCCGTGCCGGCGTTGTTCGCGGGCAGCGCGGTGCTCCTGAAGCCGAGCGAGGTGACCCCCCGGGTGATCGAGACGCTGTTCGAGACCGTGCGCGAGGTGCCCGAGCTGGCGGCGGTGTTCGACTACGTGACCGGCCCGGGCGAGGTCGGCCAGGCGGTGATCGCCGAGGCCGACACGATCTGCTTCACCGGCTCGGTGCCGACGGGACGCAAGGTCGCGGTCGCCTGCGCCGAGCGGCTGATTCCGTGCAACCTCGAGCTCGGCGGCAAGGACCCGTGCATCGTCACCGCCAGCGCCGACCTCGAGCGCGCTGCCACCGCGGTGCTGCGCGGCGCGGTCTATGCGACCGGGCAGGTCTGTTATTCGGTCGAGCGGGTCTACGTGCACGAGAGCGTGCACGATGCCTTCGTCGACAAGCTGGTCGAGAAGGCCAAGGCCGTGCGGCTCAACGCCGACGATCCGCGCGCGGGGCACATCGGCCCGTTCACGTTCGCCCCGCAGGCCGAGATCGTGAAGCGCCATCTCGACGATGCGGTCGGCAAGGGAGCGAAGATCCTGACCGGCGGCGAAATCGAGAATATCGGTGGCGGACTCTACATGCGCCCGACGGTGCTGACCGGCGTCAACCACCAGATGCTGATCATGCAGGACGAGACTTTCGGGCCGTGCATCCCGGTCATGGTCTATTCCGACACCGAGGAAGCGATCCGCCTGGCCAACGACACCCAGTTCGGCCTGACCGCGAGCGTGATTGCCGGCGATGTCGAGGAGGCGAAGGCGATCGGCAAGCGGATCAACGCCGGCGGCATCTTCCTGCAGGACACCTTCCTGACGTTCGCCAAGCTGCGCACCTTCGGCTCGGACAGCTTCGGCTGCTCGGGCTACGGCGCGCCGCGGATCGGGCCCGAGAGCCTGCGCCGGTTCCTGCGCCGCAAGAGCATCCTGTCGCAGCACGGGCCGGTGGCGGACATCCAGAATGACCATCACCTGGGGAAGCAGGGATGAGGATTTCCGCAGCGGTCAGCCGGGGCGAGGGCCCGGCGCCGGTGATCGAGGAACTCGAGCAGGAAGAACCCCGCGCGGGCGAGATGCGCATCCGCCTGGTCGCCACCGGCATCTGCCACACCGACCTGCACGAACACCCCGGGCGCCATTCGCCGCAGCCGATCGTGCTCGGGCACGAGGGCGCGGGCGTGGTGGAGAAGCTCGGTGAGGGCGTGCGCGGGTTCGCGGTCGGCGACCACGTGATCCTGTCGGGCAACTCGTGCGGGCGCTGCCCGAGCTGCCTGAACAATCGCCCGACCTATTGCGATCTCGCGATGCCGCTGTGCTTCGGCGGCAAGCGGCTCGACGGCTCGACTGCGCTCAGCGACGCAGGGACGACGGTTCACTCGCACTTCTTCGGCCAGTCGAGCTTCGCCAGCCACGCGATCGTACCCGAGCGGACTGCGGTGAAGATGGACAAGGACCTGCCGCTCGAGAAGCTCGGCCCGCTGGGTTGCGGCGTGGTGACCGGCGCGGGCGGGGTGATCGAGGCGCTGAAGGTCGGCTTCGGCGACACGATCGCGGTGTTCGGCGTCGGCGGCGTGGGCCTCAGCGCAGTGATGGCCGCGCGGCTGGTCGGGGCCAGGCGGATCGTCGCGGTCGACCTCGTGCCCGGGCGGCTCGAGCTGGCGCGCGAGCTCGGCGCGACCGACACGATCCGCGCTGACGAGGAGGGCGTGGTCGAGAAGATCCGCGGCGTCACCGGGCGCGGGGTCGACTTCACCTTCAACACGACGACCGTGCCCGACGTGCACAGCTGGGCGCTCGAGGCGCTGGCGATGAACGGGACCGCCGGGTTCGTCGCCGCGCCGCGCGGCCAATGGGCGCCGCAGATGTTCGCCATGCTCGCCGGCGGGCGGCAGTTGCGCGGGATTCTCGGCGGCGACGCGCACCCGGGACTGTTCGTCCCCCGGCTCGCCGAGTTCTGGCGCCAGGGCCGGTTCCCGTTCGACCGGATGCTGACGTTCTACCCGTTCGCCGAGATCGAGCGCGCGTTCGCCGACGCGCATTCGGGCAAGGCGATCAAACCCGTGCTGCTGATGGAAGGAAGTGCATGACCCCCGACCTGCGTGCCAAGCTCGAGGCCCTCGGACGTGACCTGACCCCCGACATGCTCGGCGGCACCAACAAGCTGTTCGCCGAGATGAGCGCCGGGGTCGACCCGGCGACGAAAGTGACGCGCGACCTCGCCTACGGCCCCGATCCGCGCAACCGGCTCGACCTGTTCGTCCGCGAAGGGACCGCGAACGCGCCGGTGCTGGTGTTCGTCCACGGCGGCGGGTTCGTGATGGGCGACAAGCATACCGAGGGCAGCCCGTTCTACTCGAACGTCGGCGAGTTCGCCGCGCGGATGGGCTGGCTCGGCGTGCCGATGACCTACCGCCTCGCCCCGGCGCACAAGTTCCCTTCGGGGCCCGAGGACCTTGCCGCGGCGGTCGGCTGGCTGCGCGACAACGTCGCGCAATACGGCGGCGACCCGGACAAGATCGTGCTCAGCGGCCAGTCGGCCGGCGCGGCGCACGTCGCCGCCTATGTCGCGCACCGGCGCTTCCACGTCGCCGAACGCGGCGGGATCGCCGGCGCGGTGATGATGAGCGGCATCTTCGACACGCTCAACACGACGCCGAACGACTTCCACCGCGCCTATTACGGTGAGGAACGTGCGATGTGGGGGCCGGCGTCGATGCAGGCCGGGCTGATCGGCTCAGAAATCCCGCTGCTGTTCACGATCAGCGAGCTCGATCCCGGGGATTTCCAGGTCGCCGCGGCGCGGCTGGCGGGCGAATGGGGCGTGGCGAAAAGTGAGTTTCCGCCGCTCCACCGCCTCGCCGGCCACAACCATCTGTCCCCCGCGCTCAGCATCGGTTCGCCGGTGACTGACACGGAGGAGCTGCTCGCCGAGTTCGTCGGGCGAGTGACGGATTAGGGTCAGCCTTTGGCGCGGGATGGAGAGGGACTGTCCCCTTGGGGACTGTCCCGGTCGGGGCGCTGCGCGAGAGGAGGGACAGTCCCCGGTGGGGACAGTCCCTGTCGGCTTCAGTTCGTGCAGGCGAAGTTGGCCGGGTCGTTCGGGTCCCCGTCGCCGTCGTAGCGCGGGTATTGCGGCCAGGGACAAAGCGGGCGGCGCGTGCGCGTGCCGAGCCAGTCCTGCGCGACCACGCTCAGCGGCGCCTTGCCGCGTTCGACCCAGTCGACCAGCGGGGTGAGCAGGTCGAACACCTCGAGCGGTCCCTCGCCGCAATGGGCGAGGCCCGGGATCGCGTAGAGCCGGCTCGAATCGAACTCGGGGTTGGCCGTCTTGTTGGCCTCGTAATACGCGATCGTGTCGTTGACCGAGAACCAGGGGTCGGCGGCGCCGTGATAGAAGATGATCTTGCCGCCCTTGCGGTAGAAGCTGCCGAGGTCGGTCCAGGTGTGGGTGTCCGACAGAATCTGCAAGGCGTCCGAGGCGATCCGCGCGATCTCGGCATCGACGTCGATGGAGAACGGATCGGGCGGGGTGTCGAATGGCCCCGGTGACGAGATCGGCAGCATGCTCATCGACTTGTTGCCGACGTGCTCGCCGAGCAGGCCGAGGTCGTAAGGGAAACTCGCGTAGACCGGGTTGCCGCGACTGTCGCGCGGCCCGGCGAAAGCTGTCCGCAGCGCCTCGACCTGTCCGGCGCTCAGGCACTGGTCGGTCTTCTCGCCGCGGCATTGCAGCACGCGGGGGTCGAAATTGCAGGCCCTGAGGTTGAAGATCATCCCGTCGGCGAGGCCGTCGAGCGCGTCGCACTGCGCGGCGATGGCCCGGTGGAGCAGGCGCTGGTCCCCGGCCGGGAACGCTTCGAGGCGCCGCGGCGTCCCGTCGGGATTGCGCGGCGCGATGCGGTTGAACGCGGTCACGGCGTTGAACGCCGCCAGCCGCGAGTGCGCGGTGCGGATCGCTGGATGACCCGAAACCACACCGTCGAACAGCAGCGGATAGCGCTGCGCCGCGAGCATACCCTCGCGCCCGCCGGTCGAGCAGCCGACGCTGTAGGTGTGGTGCGGCGCCTCGTCGTAGTAGGCGGTGGCGATCGCCTTTGCGGTCAGGGTGACGGTCGGCAGCGCGTTGAAGGCGAAGTCGAGCGCGGCCTGCTGGTCGGCCATGAACGCGACGTCGAAGGACGAGCCCTTGTGGCCGCCGTCGGTCGAGACCACCGCGAAGCCGTGGGCCAGCGCCGCGTCCTGCGGGTTCGGCGTCGGGCCGTAGGGCTCGCGGATGCTGCCGTTGAACCCGCCGCCGCCCTGAAACAGCAGCCGGCCCTGCCAGTCGGTCGGCAGCGTGAGTGCGAAGCCGATCCCGTACTCGACGCCGCCGGCCCCCTGGCGGCGGTTGATCACGCCCTCGATGCGGCAGTGCTCGGGGAAGGCGAAGTCGAACGTATCCTCGGTAAAGGCGTTGCGGCGCACGGTGCCGGGCGCCGCCGCGGGGACCAGCCGGGCGCTGGTGATCTCGAGACCGTCGGCCTCGAAGCCTTGTAAAGCCTCGCAGCGCCGCGCCGTATCGCTGACCTGGGCGCGGGCGGGCTCGGCAGCGAAGCCGAGCAGGCCGCCGCCGGCGAGGCCGAGGGTCGAGGCGGCGAGCAGGCAGGCGGTCAGGCAGGTGCCGGATCGATCGCTCATGGGTGCAGTCCTCCCCTGGTTTTCGCCGGGATATGACTGCGGTTCCGTCGCACAGGGAAGCGCAGCCAGACGAAGCGCCGAGATTCGTCTACAAATGTAGTTGTAAGGGTTGGAAGGCTCTCCGGGAGGAGGGACAGTCCCCTGCGGGGACAGTCCCTTGGGGGGGGGCGGGGCGACTGTCCCCGCAGGGGACTGTCCCTGACGGTGCGCCGCGCCTGCTACCCCGCGCTCGCGCACTCGATGCACAGCGCGGCTTCGGGGCGCGCTTCGAGCCGGCCCTCGGCGATCGGCTCGCCGCACTTGACGCACTCGCCGTACGTACCGTTCTCGATCCGGTCGAGCGCGCGGCGGACCGAGGCGATCTCGTTCGAGATCACGGCGGCCTGCCCTTCGAGCGCTTCGTCATCCTCCATCTGTACCGCGCGCTCCGACGAATCGGCGTCGGGCTCCTCGCCGAGATCGCGCTCGATGCGCGACAGGCGATCCTCGAGCTCGGCGAGCTGGGCTTCGAGCCGGCGCTTGGCTTCGGCGGTGTCAGGCATGGGCAATCTCCCGGTTGGCAGCCATCCAGCTCCCGTGGAACGCCATCGGCAGCGCGAACGGCAGCTTGATCGTGGCGATCGCTGGGCGGCTGACGTCGTTGCCGTCGAGGATGACCAGGTCGGTGCGCCTGTCGGCGAAGCGGTCTACGACGGTGAGGATGAAGCCGTCGCCCTCCGGTGCGTCGGGCGAGCGGGGGACGAACAGCGGCTCCTGCGCGGCGGCGTTCTCGAGGTCGTGGAACTTGAGCTCGCCGGTTTCCCAGTCGAGCTGAGCGACGCCCATGCGCGGGAAATCGCGGAAGGCGAAGTAGCCGATGCGGTATTTCTCCATCGCATAGCGGTCGTCGATCTTCGGCATGTCGCCGAGCGCGCCCTGGACCGGGTGCAGCGAGACCGCCTCGGCATCGGGCTTCGACAGGTCGAAGGTGATGCGGGTGATCTGGGTGATCGTCTCGGGCATCGACGGCAGGTTGCCGTGCTTGTCCTTGAAGAAGCAGAAGCAGTTGCCGGGGCTCACCGGCGTGTCGACGTGAACGAGGTTGCCCTCGGTCCAGGCATTCATCACGTGGCCCATGACGATCCCGGGGATGTCGAACCAGCGCATCTCGGAGGTGGAGCCGTTACGCGGCATCACCCCCCACTTGCTCGGCAGGTCGGGATCGTACTCGTAGAACGCGCCTCCGGCGCGCAGGCGCGCCTCGTCAGCGGTCAGCGGCATGATCGGGAACACCAGGTGCTCGCGGGTCACGCCCCAGTCGTGGCTGAGGCCGGGGTAGGGGGTGTGGAACCATTCCTCGCGGATCAGCCGGCCGTCGCGGTCGAACACGTGGAGGTTGGCGTCGGTCGTCGGCTCGCCGCGCGCGAACACGCCGTAGCTCCACCATTCGCCGGTCCTGGGGTCGATCTTTGGGTGTGCCGTCAGCGCGCTGCTGCCGAGCCCGTCGAACCGGCCGACCTCGATCGTCTCGAGGGTCTCGGGATCGACCCGGTAGGGGTGCGAATCCTCGCGCAGCATGAACAGCTCGCCGTGATGGTTGAAGGCGTTGGTGTTCCCGGTGTTGTCGCGCTGCGGGAGGTTCGAGACCGATGGATCGTCGGTGTATTTGTTGCGGTACACCCCATAGAGCCGCCGCCGCGCCTCGCGCTCGCGCTTGAGCCGCTCGGTCTGCACGTAGCGGCTGCGGAAGCTGACGTGGCCGTTCTCGAAGCGGAACATCGACGCCATGCCGTCGCCGTTGAGGATGATGTCGCCCTCGAGGCTCGGGAACTGGCGGTCGGCGCCGGTGCGGTAATAGGCGCCTTCGAGCTCGGGCGGGATCTCGCCTTCGACTTCGCACTCGAACACGTCGGCCTCGAAGCGCATCGGCATGCGGGTCTGGTGGCCGAAGCTCGCGTAAGGATGAAAAATCTCGGGCATCGCTCTCTCGCTTTGTTATTCACGGGATTGAACCGTGCTGGCGGCGCCTTGGCAAGACCGCATTGAGGGAGAGCAAAGTGTCCGAAACCCCCCATGAGAACCCGTGGCCCAACGGCGTGCCCGCAATCATGCCGGCCGAAGACCGCGCCGAGATCGAGGAGCTGTTCGCGCGCTATGCCTGGGGCATCGATCTCGCCGACGAGGAGCAGGCGATCGCGACGTTCGCCGAGGACGCCGAGTTCGATCACCTGTGGCAGGGCAAGGTCAAGGGCCACGCGGCGATCCGCGAGAACCTGCGCAAGCTGTGGTACGATCGCCAGCACTGGTGGTACGGCCGCCAGCACCTGATGAACCACTTCATCATGGACCCGCTGCCCGAAGGCGCGCGGGTGCGATGCTTCTTCCAGATCATTCAGTGGAACGCCGACTACAACACCAACTTCGTGTTCGGCATCGGCACGCGCGACGACCGGCTGGTCAAGCGGAGCGGCCGGTGGAAGTTCTACCGCCTGCATGTCAACGCGTGGACGCAGGTCGACCAGGTGCCGTGGAAGGGAGAGCGCACGCTGCCCGTGCGGCCGCCCTACAGGCCCGAGCCGGCCGACACGCGGCCATTCGACGAGCAGACCAGGGACGGCTGGTAGGAGTGAAACGGCCACCGCCGAACCGGGGGGCGGAACGGCGGTGGCGCGAAGTTACTTCCGGGGCGACCCGGAAGGGCCCGGACATTTTCTTGGCTATGTGCCCGGGTTACCTGTCATATTTCCTCGCCCTGGCGTCCGTCCCGAAGATCGGACACCCGGGGCCTGTTGCTCCTCTTGGGTCACAGAACCGCGCCGAACGCAAGGGAGTAACCCCTAGATATCCGCGGCAACGCGTAGTTCGGGTTCGAGCCCGAGCCAGCGGGCCAGCGCCGCGAGGTCGCCGGTCACGGGGCCGGTGGCCAGCTGCGCCCGGCTCGGGTCGATCCGCAGCACGAGCTTGCCGTCTTCGCGCCGCAGCGCGCTGTGCGTCAGCGAGGCGCGTGAGCCGGCGCCGAGCCGGCGGCACAGCCGGATGGCGAGGCCCCAGCCGACCGCTTCGCCGAGCCGCTCACGGCTCGCCAGCCGCTCGAGCTCGGGCGGTAGCGAGGTCTTGCCGCAGGCGGCCAGCAGAGTCGCGGCGATCACCGCGCGGTCGGCCGGGCCGATCCCGAGCCAGCGCTTGTCCATCGCCCATTCGAAAGCGTGCCGCGCGCGCCAGTTGGGCTCGACGTGGGCCGAGGCCAGCGCGAGGATCGTCGCCGCGAGGCGAAGGCGCCCGGATGCAGGGGGGCCTCCGTTGGCGGCGGCCGCGGTCCATCCTGCGATCAGTGTCGCTGCCGACACGGACCCACCGCGCGGAACGGCGAACTGGGCGATGCCGGCGAGCAGCGGGTCCTGCCCCCTTTCGGACTCGGGCAGCCGCTGGAACAGCAACCCTTCGCGCAGGCCCCACGAGGAGAACACGAGCCCGTCGGGCTGCAGCTCGGCGAGCATGACACGCAGCATCGCCGCGGCGTCGGGCAGGCCCGCGGCCCGCGTGGCGCCGACCCCGGGGACAGCCTGCAGCGCGGCTGGCTCGAGCCGGGCCACCCGCCTGGCCATCTCGTCGGCAGCCTTCGCGTCGAGCTCGAAGGCGTGCGGATCGGTCAGCGGGTGCCCCGTCTTGCGCATCGCGTAGGCGGCGAAGGCCCGCCAGGTCCCGCCGACCATGTAGAGCGGCCCCGGGTGTGCCGCAGCCCAGCCTGCGCGTGCCATTTCCTTCTCGACCGCCTTGCGAAAGGCGGAAGCGCCTTGCGCACGCAGCGCCGGCAGCCGCAGGGTACCGAGCGGCAGGCTGACGCCGTCGTGGCAGGCGTCGTCCTCGATCATCACCAGCTCAAGGCTGCCGCCGCCGAGGTCGGCCACCGTGCCGCGAGCACTCGGGAACGCGCCGATCACCCCGAAGGCTGCGCCGACCGCTTCCTCCTCTCCGCTGAGCAGCCGCGGCTCGAGCCCGAACGCGCGCACGCGGTCGAGGAACTCGGCGCCGTTCGCGGCCTCGCGTACCGCTGCGGTGGCGACGGTCTGCACGTCGTCGATCCCGTTGTCGCCGAGGATCGTCGCGTAGCGCGCGAGCGCCGCGAGTGCCTCGTCGATCGCCTTGTCGGGCAGGCGCCCGGTCGTGGCGAGGTCGCGCCCGAGCCGGGCGACGACGCGCTCGTTGAGCCACACGTCGGGCACGCGCCGCGAGCCGCGGTAGACGACGAGACGGACGGTGTTCGAGCCGATGTCGATCACCGCGCAGGTGGGTCTCAGTCCTTCGTGCGAGTGGGGGGCGGAACGGCTCTCAGTCACGTTGCGCCCTTGCGCAGCGTCAGCTTGGGGACGCGGCTTTCGGCCAGCGCCCCGCCGCGACCGGACAGCGAGGGGTTGGTCATGAAGTATTCGTGGCAGTTGAAGCCGTCACCTTCCGCTTCCACGCGCTCGTAGCTGCCGTCTTCGCCGTCGAGCAGCCAGCTCTGCTCGGTGTCGAGCAGGTTGGCGAGCAGCACCTGGTCGAGCACCTGGTCGTGCACGGTCTCGTTGCGGATCGGCACGAGCGTCTCGACCCGGCGGTTGAGGCTGCGGCTCATCGCGTCGGCGCTCGAGATGTAGACCCTGGCCTTGTCGCTCGGCAGCGGGTGGCCATTGGCGAAGGCCCAGATGCGACTGTGCTCGAGGAACCGTCCGACGATCGACTTGACGGTGATGTTCTCCGACAGCCCGGGCAGGCCGGGCCGCAGGCAGGAGATGCCGCGCACGACCAGCACGATCTGCACCCCGGCCTGGCTCGCCTCGTAGAGCCGGTCGATCATGCCCTTCTCGGTCAGCGCGTTGAGCTTGGCCCAGATCGCCGCGGGTTTTCCATTCCGGGCGTTCTCGATCTCGTCGTCGATCCGCTCGTAGAGCGTTTCGCGCAGGTCGAGCGGCGAGATCGCCAGCATCTCGAGCCGCTGCGGCTCGACATAGCCGGTGACGAAGTTGAACAGCCTGGCCGCGTCGCGTCCGAGCTTCGGGTCGGCGGTGAAGAAGCTGAGGTCGGTATAGATCTTCGCCGTGACCGGGTGATAGTTGCCCGTGCCGAAGTGGCAGTAGGTGCGGTAGCCGTCCTCCTCGCGCCGCACGACCATCGACACCTTGGCGTGGGTCTTCCAGTCGACGAAGCCGTAGATCACCTGCACGCCGGCGCGTTCGAGCTGGTCGGCCCACTTGAGGTTCTGCTCCTCGTCGAAGCGGGCCTTGAGCTCGACCACCGCGGTGACCGACTTGCCCGCCTCGGCCGCCTCGATCAGCGCGGCGATGACCGGCGACTGGTTGCCCGCGCGGTAGAGCGTCTGCTTGATCGAGATCACCGCCGGGTCGGCCGCCGCCTGGCGCAGGAAGTCGACCACCACCTCGAAGCTCTCGTAGGGGTGATGGATGACGATGTCCTTCTCGCGGATCGCCGCGAAGCAGTCGCCGTCGTGCTCGAGCACGCGTTCGGGATAGCGCGGCGTGTAGGGGGCGAACTTGAGCTCGGGGCGGTCCTCTGCGACGATCTCGGACAGCGCGGCGAGCCCGAGCATGCCCGAGTTCTTGGTCACGATCGCCTGCTCGAGCCCGAGCTGCTCGCGCAGCAGCGCTTCGGCCTCGAGATCGAACTCTTCGTCGAGCTCGAGCATGATCACCCGCCCCCGGCGGCGGCGCTGGATCGCGGTGCGGAAGAATCGGACGAGATCCTCGGCCTCTTCCTCGATCTCGATGTCGCTGTCGCGCAGCACGCGGAACACCCCGTCGCCATTGACGCGGAAGCCGGGGAACAGCAGCTCGGCGAAGCGGCAGACGAGCTGCTCGACCGCAATGAAGGTCGCCTCCTCGCCGGGGACGCGGACGAAGCGCGGAATCGCGCTCGGGATCAGCACCATCTCGAGCACGCGGCTACCGTCGCTGACCCGGGTCAGATTGAACAGCGCGCCGATCCCCTTGTTGGAGACGAACGGGAACGGGTGCGCCGGGTCGATCGCCTGTGGTGTGATGACGGGCAGGATGTGGTCGAGGAAGTAGCTCCTCAGCCAGCGCTCGGCCTGTTCGTCGATCCGCTCGTAGTCGGCGAAGTGGATGCCTTCGGCGGCGAGCAGCCGGCGCAGCTCGGCGAGGGTGCGCTGCTGCGCGTCCTCAAGCTGGCGTACCTTGGCGTTGATCGCGGCGAGCTGCTGCGAGGGGGTCTTGCCGTCGATCGACACCTGGCCGACGCCGCTGCGGACCTGCCCGGCGAGCCCGGCGACGCGGATCATCATGAACTCGTCGAGGTTGCTGCCCGAGATCGACAGGAACTGCAGCCGCTCGAGCAGCGGATAGGCGGGATTGGCGGCCTCGGCGAGCACGCGTTCGTTGAACGCTAGCCAGCTGAGTTCGCGGTTGAAGTAGCGCTCCTCGGGGCTGGATCGCTCGCCCGAAACCGGCTCGGACAGGGCTGCCGTCATGCCGCGGGCCCGTTCAGACCAGGTCGGCGCTGCGCGCGATCGCGCTGATCCCGCGCTTGCCCTCGCTGCGATCGAGCTGGACCACGACGTCGATCACCGAGGCGGCATAGGCGATCGTGTCGGCCCGGCTGAGGCCGATGCCGGTCTGCATGACCATCAGCGCCAGCTGCTCGAGCGCGCCGCGCAGCGAGTTGGCGTGGATCGTCGAAAAGCTCCCCGGGTGGCCGGTGTTGATCGCGCGCAGGAACGAGACGCTCTCCGCGCCGCGCAGCTCGCCGAGCACGATCCGGTCGGGGCGCAGGCGCAGCGCCGACTGCAGCAGCTCGTTGGCGGTGACCTTGGCTTCGCCGAGCTCACCCTTGACCGCGACGAGGCCGACGCCGTTGGCACCGGGCAGGCGCAGTTCGGGCGTGTCCTCGACCAGCACGACGCGCTCGTGCGGCGGAATCTCGCCGAGCATCGCGTTGAGGAAAGTGGTCTTGCCCGTCGACGTGCCACCCGAGATCAGGATCGTCTTGCGCGCGGCGATCGCCGCGCGGAGGAACGCGATCGGTTCCGCCGCCGGATCGGGCAGCGGCACCTCGCGCTCGCCGCGAAGCGGGCCCGCGTCGTAGGCGTCGAGCGGGAGGTCGAGCCGGCGGTGGCGGCGGATGGCCATCGCCCAGTGGCGACGCGTCGCCGGCGGCCCGCAGAACTGCACCCGCGCGCCGTCGGGCAAGGTCGCGCCGAGCAGCGGGTGCTCTCGGTTGATGCCCTGGTGGCTGACCCGGGCGACCTGCTCGGCGAGCCGCTGGACCAGCTTGTCGTCGATCTGCGGCGCCTTGATCCGCTGCATGCCCGGATGCTCGGCATCCTCGACCCAGATCTCGCCCGGTCGGTTGACGATGATCTCGGTCACCGTGTCGCGCTCGAGCCACGGGCGGAACGGCGCGAGATAGGCGTCGAGATAGACGCTGCCGCTCGGCGCGAGCGGCAGGGCTCCGGAATCGTCCGGTCCGTCGGCGCCCGCTGGGAGCTGGTGAATCTCGGCGGCCATCGGCTGACTAGAGCTGCGGGGCCTGGCTGAAATCGAGGTCGCGCGCGGTGAACACGCGGATCGGTTCGCCCATTCGCACGCGGATCGTCGGGCCGATCTGCCCGTTCTGCTGGACCGCCGCCGAGGCCGCGCTCTGGCCGCCGCTGGCGATCACCGCCGCGCTGCCGCCGCCGCCGATCGTGCTGAGGCCGCCGATCACCGACAGCAGCAGGGCCGAGCCGAACCGCTGGAAGAAGTGCGTGTCGACCTTGCCCGGCAGGCCGCCGCTGCCGTCGAAGCCGGTCGCCGGCGAGGCCAGCGCGACCGAGACACCGTCGGGCCGGATCAGCCGGGTCCAGATCACGTAGGCCCGCTTCTGCCCCGCCTGCAGGCCCGACTGATACTGGCCGATCAGCCGCGAGCTGCGCGGCACCAGCACGCGCGTGCCGTCGAAACTGCGCACATCCTGGCTGACGACAGCGCGGACGTAACCGGGGACATCGGTGTTGATCGCGGTCTCGAGCACCGCGGGTATCATCGTGCCCTGGGTGATCGTGGTCGACGGATTGACGTCGCTGCGTGCGGTCGCCGGCGCGCCGCCGACGCCGCCGATGCGGCTGGCGAAATTGTCGGCCGCGTTGCCGTCGCCCTGGATCACCGGCTGGGCCACCTGCGCGGCAACCGCGGGAATTTCGGCCGGCAGCGGCAGTCCGGTGTTGTCGACGATGACCGTCGGCGACGCGTACGGGTTGCCCGCGGGCGCGAAGCCCGGCACCGGCGGCGTGGCGAGTACCGGGGCGGGTGCCGGGTCGGCGACCGCCGGGGCGTCGGGCACGGCGTTGACCAGCGGCACTTCCTCGTTGGCTGGCGCGGCCGGGATGAACTGGCCCGGCTCCGGCCGCGCCGGCGTTGCCGGCTGCTCCTCGGCCATGCGCGAGGCGTTGAGGCCCCACAGCGTGGCCATGCCGAGGATCGAGACGAAGGCCACGCCGGCGGCAAGCCCGAGCGCGTCGGACCGGCCCTTGCGCTGTCCCACCACCGGGTAGGCGGTGCGGCTGGCGAGGTCGATCACCTCGGTCGTCTCGGTCTCGCGAGGATCTTCGTCGTTGGCAGTGCGCCGGGACTTTTCCGGCAGACGCATGGCCAGCTTCATCTCACTTCGCCTCCGAAGTTGCGACGCCCGCCTGGGCCAGCGAGCGTTCGGTCGGGGGTTCGCGCACCGGGCCCTGGTTGGTGAGCGTGGCGCTGTCGTCGCCCGAGCGCAGTACGATCTCGCGTGGGACGCCTTCGACGACGATCGTGTCGCCGCGCACGGCATAGTTGACCGGGCCTTCTTCGCCCTTGTGATCCCTGATCAGGATCGCCGGGATCGGTGAGCCGGCGGGCCAGGTGATGAAAGTGGCGTTGCCGTCGTCGTAGATCTGCCCGGGGAGCAGCTTCCGGTCGCCCTTCGGCACCCAGGCGAAGTTGAGCTCGGCCGGATCGACCACGGCGTAGGGATCGGTCGCCGCGGCGAGCTCGATCGCGGTCGGGCCTTCGGGCACGATCGGGGCCTCGGCCTGCTGCACCTCCTCCGGCTCCTCGGGATAGGTGAAGGCGAGCACGTAGACCGGGTTGCGGTGGGTCGGGCTGGCGACGAGGTCGAACAGGTAGGTGTGGCGGTCGGTGACGACCGTCATGTTGGTCATCGCCCGTTCCTCGAGCGGCTTCACGAACAGCAGGTTGGCGCGCTTGTTCGGCGTGACCTGCCACTTCTGCGAATCGCCGATGGCGACGTTTTCGATGTGCTCGTCCTCGCCGAAACGGATCGTCGCCTGGACGCCGGCGCGGCCTTCGACCTTCACCACGACGTTCGGGTCGTAGAGCCGTTCGACGAGGCGGGCATCCTCGGCTGCGGCGGGCGCGGCGAGCGCGAGCAGGGCAGGGGCGAGCGCTGCGGCGAGCAGGGCGCGGGTCATCGGATCTTCTCCACTGAACGGACGGGCGCCGCGCGGAAGCGGCTGCCGATGCCGCGCGCGCGCTGGAGCGGCGCGGCGCCGGTAGCCGAGCCCGTCGCGACCGGTCCCGCGGCAGCGACGATCCGGCTGCGGCTGCGAGGAGGCGCGTCCGCCGGATCGCTGTCGTTGGCGGCAGCGGGCGCGCGGGCCAGGCGAATCTCTCGCGAGGGAGTCGACGTTGCGGCCCGGAGTTGTTCGGCGCGGGCAGCGGCCGGAGCCGGCACGACGGCCGGCGGTGGAGCCGAGGCGGTGCGGCTTTCGCCCTCGATCGGCACGGTGCCGGTAAGGCCGAAGACGCTCCAGCCCGCGACCATCGTCCCGGCGACCTTGAGCACGATTACCATCAGCGCCACGTGCACCGCGCCGATCATGAAGAATGCCATCGCCGCGCTCGGATCGATTATCCCCGGGGTCTCGGTCAGCTTGCGCAGGACGGGCACGGACAGCTCGAGCATCAGCGTGCCGCCGAGCACGGCGAACAGCGGCGCGAAGGCGAGCATGACCACTCCCTTGAGCCAGCCGGTGAACAGGCCGCGGGTGGCGGGGAACAGCGCCATGACCACGAAGATCGGCCCGAGCGCGAGCAGCACTGCGAGCGCGATCTTGCAGGTGGCGAGAACGCCGACCGTGCCGAGCAGCAGCAAGGTCGCGCCGAACCACAGCAGGCCCGGGGGCGAGAAGGTCGAGGCGGTTGCTTCCGCCGCCGTGTCGCTCGAGACCTGGATCAGCGCGGCGAAGACGATGTCGATCTTCTGGGCGAAGACGTCGGTCGCCGACCCCGTCGTGCCCATCAGGATACCGGCGAGCTCGTTCGGCGTGCCGATCGCGATGTTCCAGACGTAGGTCTGGTAGGCGGCCCAGCTGGTGGCGAAGGTCAGCACCAGGCCGAGCGTGATCATCTTCGGTGTCAGCGCGGTGACCCCGAGCCGGCTGCGGCCGAGCATCAGCGAGATCGCGAAGAACGCGACGTAGAGCGTCAGCAGGATCTGCAGCGCGACCAACAGCGCGCCGTCGGGCCCGAACAGCCGCCCGAACGCCGCCTGCGCGGTCGCGGTCGCGGCGCAGTCGACCGCGCGCAGCGAGGCCGAGACGCCGCTGCCGACGCCCTCGATCGCCTGCTCGCAGACGGCGAAGTTCATTCCGCGGCCTCCCACCCGGCGAACTCGTCGCCGTCTCCGTCGCCGCGCGTACCCGGCCAGGCGCGGCCGGTCAGCGCCGGGTACCATTCGGCCGGGTCGTCGCCGACCGCTTCGCGCAGCAGGTCGAGCCGGCGCACGGCGCTCTCGCGGCCCGAGAGGATCGTCAGCACCTCGGGCATGCCACTGAGGTCGAGCCGCACGACCACGCTCGCGTCGGGCTGGCGCACGAGGAAGCAGCGGCTATGCGCGGGCAGGCTCTTGATCAGAGCCAGTTCCTGCTCGGTCAGGCTGAAGCCGTCGCAGTAGTCCTCGGCGCGGGCCCGCGCGTTGGGCATGAAGATCATCGTCGCGGTCTGCTCGACCAGCGCGGTCGAGATGCGGCTGTCGAGCGCGTCGCGCGCCGACTGGGTGGCAAAGCCGACAAGTGCGTTGCGCTTCCTAAGCGTCTTGAGCCAGTCGCGAATGCGCGCGGCGAAGACCTCGTCGTCGAGTGCCTTCCAGCCCTCGTCGATCAGGATCATCGTCGGCTTGCCGTCGAGCCGCTCGTCGATCCGGTGGAACAGGTACATCATCACCGGGGTGCGGAGCCGCGGGTTCTCGAGCAGCGCGGTCATGTCGAAGCCCATGACCCGGGTGGTCACGTCCAGCCGGTCGTCGGCGTTGTCGAACAGCCAGCCGAACTCGCCGTCCTCGATCCACGGGCCGAGCCGGTCGGCGAGGTCGCCGGGCTGCGGCCGGCGCGATCCCGACAGCAGCTCGCGGAAGAACCGGAGCCGGCGCAGCGCGGGATCGTTGGCATAGGCCGCGTCGACCGCGGTGGCGATCGTCGCCAGCTCTTCGGGTCCTTCGGCCTTGAGCAGCACGGCGAGCCAGTCGCGCAGGAATGCGCGGTTGACCGGCGTGTCGGGCAGCGCGAGCGGGTTGAAGCCGGTCGGCTCGCCCGAGCGAATTCGGTCGTAGCGCCCGCCGATGCCGCGGATGAACAGTTCGCCCGAGCGGTCCTTGTCGAACAGGATCGTGCGCGGGCTGAACTTCTGCGCCTGCGCGGCGAGGAAGTTCATCACCACGGTCTTGCCCGAGCCCGACGGGCCGATGACCGAGAAGTTGCCGAGATCGCCGTGGTGGAAGTTGAAGAAGAACGGCGTCGAGCTGGTCGTTTCCAGCAGCGTGACCGCGTCGCCCCAGTGGTTGCCCACGGCCTGGCCGAGCGCGAAGCCGTGGAACGAGCCGAAGCTCGCCATGTTGGCGGTCGAGATCAGCGCCCGGCGCACGAGGTACTGCTCGTTGCCGGGGAACTGGCCCCAGAACGCCGGCTCGAGGTTGGTGTCCTCGCGCACCGCGATCGCGCCGGTGTCGGCGAGCGCGGCGGCGACGGCGGCGGTCGCATCGTCGAGCCTGGCGAGGTCGCGCTCGCGCACGAGCACGGTCAGGTGGTGGTCGCCGAAGCCGGTCGAGCCGACCCCGAGTGCATCACGCGCGGCGAGCATCTCGGCACGCTCCGCCATCGCCTCCTCGTCGGCCGAGCGCTGGCGCCGCAGCGCGAGGTCGATCCGCTCGCGCGCGGTGGTCCGCTCCTGCGGAGCGAAGCTCTCGCTGACGACCATCTCGAACGGCAGGCGCAGCATCGGGTCGAGCAGGCCCGGCGAGGTCGCGTCGGGGTAATCCTTGAGGCTGAGGATCGACGCGAAGTCGGCCCCGCCCGAGCCGCGCAGCTCCATCGCGTCGAGCCCGAAGCTCGCTCGGCGGTAGGGCAGCATGCGGCCGATGTCGGTCGCCTCGCCAGGCTTGCGCACCGGGCGCATCTCGCCGTTGTAGAGCGCCGAGAGCAGCTCGAGCACCTCGTTGTTCACCTGCCCGCTCGGGCCGACGTAGTCCCCGAGCGGCTGCGCGCCGTACTCGCCGAGCGAAGCGGCGAGCGACTGCATCGCCGCGCGCAGCGCGCGCAGCTCGGTCGGGTCGGCCTCGAGCGGCTCGCGCCCGCGGGTGCGCCAGAACTTGCCGAGCCGTTCGGCAAGCCCGGCCTTGCCGCGCGCGGGGCGGCGGACGAGAGTGACGAACTGGTCGTTGACGAACAGCGACCCGCTGGTGACCTTCTCGCGCCAGCGGCGGTCGATGTGTGCCGCCAGTGGATCGTCGAAGCTCGCCTCCAGCTCGACCGAGACCCGCCGGCGGATCACGTGGTGATAGAGCACGAAGCGTGCGTCGAGGTTCGAGCGCAGCATGACCTCGCGCGTGATCGCGTGGGCGTTGAGCGCCTCGGTGTCCTCGGTCTCGAACAGCAGCCCGGGGACCTGCAGCGCGCTCATCAGCGAGCCGTCGCGCAGCAGCAGCGTGTGCTCGTCGACCAGCCGGGCGTAGGGCAGGCGGTCGCCGGCGTGCGCTTCCCTGGCGCTCCACGCCGCGGCACCGAGCCACTTGGTCGTCATTCACTCGCTCCCTGCCGCCCGCACGGGGCGGCGCAAATCACGCGGCGTAGCTGTTGCAGCCCCAGCGTTTCCAGTTCGGCACCCGCGGGCACTTGGAGACCTTGGTGATCCACAGGTCGAACACCCGCGGCTCGCGAAGGCAGGCGAAGTAGCCGATCGCGTGCATCACGAACGGAACCGGCAGGAGCCACAGGCTCTTGAAGATGATGAAGGCCTGCGCGGAGACCACGCCGTTGATGATGAAGTAGTTCATCGTCACGCCCGCGAACATCTGCGGCCGGGTCAGCGCGCGATGAACGGGGTGGCGGATCAGCTCCATCGCGTCAGCCCACCGCCGCGGCGGACTGGATGCCGGCGACGATCGAGGCGGCGCCGAACAGGATGAAGCAGCCGATGATCACGGTTGCGCCGAAGCGCCAGTTCATCCGCCCGGTCAGCATCATGAAGCCGACCGCGGCGACCGCCATGACCGCGACCGCCGTAGCGACGGTGCCGAGCAGCGTGCCCTGGAGCCAGGCCAGCGCGGCGACGATGGGGCCCGAGCCGGCCGGGTCGGACTGCGCCTGCGCGGTGGCGGGAAGGAGCAGCGCTGCGGCTGCAGCGATACGGGCAGGCAAACGCATCTACTCGGGACTCCGGGAATGGTTGGACAGTCGCCCCATGACCGCGGCGACATAAGTCTGTGTTTCGCGAATGCGCGGGATGCCGCCCGCGCTGATTACGCGGCCGGGCCCGGCGTTGTAGGCGGCGAGCGCCTTCTCGAGGTCGCCGTCGAACCGGTCGAGCTGCTCGCGCAGGTACCGCGCGCCGCCTTCGAGATTGGCGTAGGGGTCATCCGGGTTCACGCCCAGCTCGCGCGCTGTCCCGGGCATCAGCTGGGCCAGGCCGCGCGCTCCCGCCGGCGAGACGGCCGAGGGGCGCCAGCGGCTCTCCTGCCACACGACGGCCTCGAGCAGCGCCGGGCTGAGGTCGTACCGCGCGGCGAGCTCGGCGATCTTGGCGGAATAAGGGGCGGGGACGGCGCCAGCGTGGCGCACGGGATCGGCGACCGCGTATTCGGGCACGATCGCGGCCTCCGGCGGCACTTCGGCGAGCGCAGTCGGCGCGGTCCCGGCGGCCGGCTGCACCGCCAGCGGGCCCGAAATCCACCGCGCCTCGCCGCCTGAGCCCACCTCGAGCACGTCGGCCTGCGCCGGCACCGCGGCGAGCACGCCAAGCGCCAGGAAAGCGACGGCTGTTGAGGCACGCAGAATCATCGACCCTCCAGTTTCCGGGCCTTGCTTACCCGAAATGACACTGGCGTGACAGTCGCGCGGTTATGTGTCGTCCGGAGGGCCAATCAAAGACCTGGAGCGGCGAGGCGCCCCGGCCCGAGGGCGGAGGGTCAGTGGTCGAGCGCGGCCAGCTGCGAACGGCCCTGCAGCTGCACGAGAGCCCGCCTGGCAGCGTGGCGGGAATCGTCCCAGGTGCCGTCGCTCAGTTCTACGTCGTAGCGCGTGTTGCTGCCGATCGCCGCCCGCAGCGCGGTCTCGGCCCGCCCGGCGTCACCCTCGCGCGCGTAGGCGGCGCCGAGATTGATCAGCAGCGCCGGATCGCCCGGATGGCCTTCAAGCCGTGCCTCGAGCGCGCGAATCGCCTCGGCCGTTCGCCCCTCGGCGATCTCTTCGTAGGCGACGTCCCGTTGCTCCGCGGCCGGCGGTTCGGCACCCGGAGTCGAGGTCAGCGGCGCCGCGGTGACGAGGGCGGTCAGGACAAGGGCGGCGGACATGGCATCTCTCCTGGTCGATGATTCCGTAAGCCGGAAGATGAAGAGTGCGTGGGCAAGCTGCAATAAAAATGACGCATTGTCACAATAGTGAAACGTCATCTGTCGAATGACGCAATTGTCATATCGGGAACACGCATTGGACAAATTCACAAAAGGACAAGACTGAAAAGAAACTGTCACGCCACGGCCCTAGGCGGGGCGCTGCGATCCAAAGTTCGCGCCATCCGATTCTCGGTTTTGAGGGGACCGTTCGCCGTGACTCATCTTTCTCGCTCGCTCGTACTTGGCTGCAGTGTGCTGGCGCTCGCCGCTTGCGGTCCCGATGATATCGCTTCGCCTGGCACCGGCGGGAACATCACCATCAACAACCCCGCCCCGACTCCGGCGCCGACTCCGACCCCCACGGGCCCGGCGGTGGTCGCCCCGGCGGCGGGATGCCCGACGATCGAGGACCCGCAGGGCCTCACGGATTCGGGAACGATCACCGGCCCCGAAGGGACCTGGCGCGTGTGCACGCTGCCGCGGGTCATCCGCACCTCGATCACGCTGCCGCGCGTGCCCGGCCTGCTGTACGAGCTCAACGGCCGCGTCGACGTCGGTTGCGACGGCGGTTTCACGGCCCCGAGTGCGGCGGCGCCGCACACCACCTCGACAGTGGCGTGTCCGGTCGCCCAGCCGATGACCTCCGACACCAACGTCAACCTGACGATCGAGCCCGGCGTGATCCTGTTCGGCGGCACGGGCCAGTCGTGGCTCGCGGTCAACCGCGGCAACCGCATCACCGCGGTCGGCACGCCGACGCATCCGATCGTGTTTACCAGCCGCGACAACATCCTCGGGCTCAACACCGACAGTTCGCAGGGCCAGTGGGGTGGCGTCGTCCTGATGGGGCGGGCGCGCACGACCGACTGCACGACCGGCACCGTCGCCGGCAACACCTGCGAACGGCAGACTGAGGGCGCGCCCGATCCCGCGCGGTTCGGTGGGCTCGACGACACCTACAACGCCGGGCGGATGAGCTACGTCCAGATCCGCTATTCGGGCTTCGTGCTCGGCGCCAATGTCGAGCTCCAGGCGCTGACCGCCGAGGCGGTCGGCAGCGGCACCCAGCTCGACCACATCCAGAGCCACAACAGCTCGGACGACGGCGCCGAGTTTTTCGGCGGCCAGTTCGGCCTCAAGTACTTCATCGCCACCGGTGCCGACGACGACAGCCTCGACGTCGACACCGGCGCCAGGGTCGACGTGCAGCACGCGCTGCTGATCCAGCGCCCGGGTCTCGGCGATGCGCTATTCGAGATCGACAGCAACAGCAACGAGACGGACGCTCCGCGCACGCGCCTGCGCATCGCCAACTTCACCGCGATCCAGGCGAACACGAGCGCCAACAACGAGGCCAACGACCAGGCCTCGGCGCTCTTCCGTGGCAATTCGGACACGACGCTGGTCAACGGGATGATCGTCTCGCCGAACAACGAGTGCATCCGCATGAACGGCTCGGGCGGCTCCAACGCGGCGACGCTGACCGCGCGCTCGGTCGCGCTGACGTGCAACGGGACGAAGTACATCGGCAGCGGCAGCTATACCGCGGCCGACGTCGCGACCGCGTTCGGCTCTGGAGGGAACAACAACAACGACGCGCTGACCAGCACGCTGACGAACCTTTTCGTCAACGGCGCGAACGAGACCGGCGTGCCGGCATTCGATGCCGCCACGCTGTCGTCGTTCTTCGACACGACGAGCTACATCGGCGCGGTACAGAATGCGTCGGCGACCTGGTTCAGGCAGTGGACCTGCAACAGCGCCTACGCGAACTTCGGCAACGACAACACCGGTAGCTGCACCGCGGTGCCGGTCTTCTCCTGATGTCCGCCGAGGGAGCGCGCCCGCGAGACGCGCTCCCTTCGCCGTTTCGGGTCAGTCCGGACGAAGCTTCAAGACCGTACCATGAGGGGGTCCGCATAATGATGACTGGCAAGCGGCTGGCGGGGCTGCTCCTGCTCTCGACCGCACTGACGCACCCGGCGCTGGCGCAGGAAGTCGACTCGGAAGCTGTCGCGGCGGCGGCGCCGGAGCCGGAGGACGGCGGCGAGCCGACGCGCGACGGCGAGGACGTCTCGGTTCCCGGCGGCGACGTGATCTTCGTCACCGGCCGGATCAATCGCGATCCGACGCGCAGTTCGAGCCAGGTGCTTTCAGTCCTTTCGAGCGAGCAGATCGCGCGGACCGGCGAGGGCAACATCGCCGGCGCCCTGGGCCGCGTCACGGGCCTCAGCGTGGTCGGCTCCGGATTCGTATACGTCCGCGGCCTCGGCGACCGCTATTCGCTCGCGATGCTCAATGGCTCCCCGCTGCCGAGCCCCGAACCGCTGCGCCGTGTGGTCCCGCTCGACCTGTTCCCGACCGGCCTGATGGCCTCCTCGCTCGTGCAGAAGAGCTATTCGGTCAACTATCCCGGCGAGTTTGGCGGCGGGGTGATCAACCTGACCACCAAGGCGACGCCGGACGAGGGGTTCCTCACCCTGACCGTCGGCGGTTCGTGGGACACGGAAACGACCGGTCAGCTCGGCTACTCGTACTACGGCAGCAAGACCGACTGGACCGGGTTCGACAACGGCCAGCGCGACATTCCGCCGGCGCTGGCCAGCTTCTTCGCCAGCGGCGAGCGGATCAGCGGCGGCAACGTCGACACCACGGCGATTGCACGCGAACTGGTCAACGGGCGCAACGCGATCGTGCAGCGCTACGACCATATGCCGGCCAACGTCTCGGCCTCGTTCTCGGCTGGCGACGCGTTCGCGGTCGGCGACGGGGAGCTCGGGCTGATCGTGGGCGGCGGCTACTCGAACCGCTACCTGAGCCGCGACGCGATCCAGCAGACTTCGCTGAGCGCCGACGTATCGACGATCGATTCCGACTATCGCCGCGTCACCACCGACCAGCGCATCGTGGTCAACGGCATCCTCGGGCTCGGGCTCGAATGGGGGCCGCACACGGTGCGCTGGACGAACCTGTTCATTCGCGACACGATCAAGCTCACGCGGCTCGCCCAGGGCACGAAGGATCAGGGCACGGCCACCTTCCTGCAGCAGGATACCGCTTGGTACGAGCGCCAGCTGATCGACACGCAGCTGGTCGGCGAAGTCGAGCTTGCCGACGGGTGGAACCTCGACCTGCGAGCCGGCTACGCCAATTCGCAACGCGAGGCGCCCTACGAGCTGTCGTTCGAGTACGTCCGCACCAACGTCGAGGCCGACCCGTTCGGCGCGTATTTCATCAACCGGCTCAACCGTTCGACCGGGAGTGGCGACATCGCATTCTCCAACCTCGAGGAGGACCTGTGGTCCGGGGGTGTCGATGTCGTCGTCGAGATCGCCGACGGCGTGGTCGGCACGGTCGGCGGCGCCTTTTCAGACACCAGCCGGACGAGCTCGCGCCGCGCCTTCCTGTTCGATGCGCCGCCAACGTTCGAGCCCGCGGTCGGCCTCTTCCGCCCCGACCTGCTGCTCCAGCCGAGCGTGGTAGACTTCTACGGCATCGGGCTGATCGAGGAGGACGAGAGCACGCCCGCGTTCCTGGCCGGGCTGGAGACCTACGCGGGCTACGCCAAGCTCAACCTCGAATTCGTCCCGGGCCTCAGCCTCGATGCCGGCGTCCGCTTCGAGGCGGCGCGGCAGGAAGTGACCCCGATCCAGGTGTTCAACGAGCCGAGCGGCTCGACCGCGGGCACGCTGCTCGAGAACGAATACTGGCTTCCGGCGGCAACGCTGACCTGGCAGTTCGCGCCCGACGTGCAGTTCCGCCTGAACGGTTCGAAGACGATCGCCCGGCCGCAGTTCCGCGAGCTGATCTACCAGCCGTATTTCGACCCGGAGAGCAACCGCCAGTACCTCGGCAATCCGCTGCTTGCCGACAGCGAGCTCGTCAACGGCGAGGCGCGCGTCGAATGGTACTTCGCGCCCGAGCAGCGGCTGTCGGGCGCGGTGTTCTACAAGAAGATCGACAATCCGATCGAATCCTTCGTGACCCAGTTCAGCGGCCTGCTCACCACGAGCTATGCCAACGCGCCCGAGGCGCGTCTCTACGGCTTCGAGCTGGAGGGGACGAAGTACGTCGACCTGCCGTTCCTGCCGGCCGACCGGCGGCTCGTGGTGGTTGGCAACTACACCTACACCAAGTCGGAGCTGAAGGTCGGACCCGACGAGCCCGTGGCGGTGTTCGCTTCCTCGTCGACCCGCGCGAGCGACTTCTTCCGCGACGGTTCGCCGCTCACCGGCCAGTCGGACCACCTCGTCAACCTCCAGGTCGGGCTCGAAAGCCGCGAGCGGCTGTCGCAGCAGACGCTGCTGCTGACCTATGCGAGCGAGCGCGTGATCAGTCGCGGCCTCAACGGGACGCCGCCGCAGCCCGACATCGTCGAGGATCCCGGCTTCCGGCTCGATTTCGTCATGCGCGAAGGGTTCACGCTGTTTGGCCGGGCGATGGAGGGCAAGCTGGAGGTGCGCAACATCTTCGGGCGCGGGCACGAGGAGTTCCAGCGCGCCGGCGACAATCGGGTCGAGATCAACACCTACGACGTCGGCACGACGATCGCCGGGTCGATCTCGGTGACGTTCTGATCGGGCCGACGCGTGGCCTTCGCGCTCACGGCAGGTCGAGCACGTATCCTTTTCCATGGACCGTGCGCAGCACGCCGGCTGCGCCTGCGCCCCGCAGCGCCGAACGGAGCCGCTTGATCCACACGTCGACCGTGCGCAGGTACTCGGGGTCGCCGCCCTTGCCGAGCGCATGGACCAGCTCCTGCCGCGACAGCACGCGGTTGGCGTTCTCGGCCATGAAGCGCAGCACGCGGAACTCATTGGGACGCAGCGCGATCAGCCTGCCGTGCCAGCGCGCCTGCTCGCCCGCGACGTTGATCTGCAGCGGGCCGACCTCGAACGCCTGCGCGCAACCGCGCTGACCTTCGGCCCCGTGCAATGCGAGGACACGGTCGAGCATCGCTCGGCGGTCGAGAGGGCCGATCGCGTAGTCGTCGGCCCCGGCCCTGAGTGCGCGGCGGCGATCCTCGCCGTCGTCGGCCTCGAGCACGATCGTCACGTGTGCGCCGCGCGTCCGCGGGTCGGCGCGCAGACGGCGGCACATTTCGAGCCCCGACAGGTCGTCCATCACCCAGTCGACGAAAGCCCAGACCGTCCCCTCGACCAGCCGGCGCGGGCCCTCGGCGGTCAGGAGATCGAACGCGAACGCGGTGTCGCCGTGAACCAGGGGCTCGAACCGGGCGGCGTCGGCGTTCGTCGTCAGGATGGTGACCCGGTTCATCGTGCACGGTCTCCTTGCGGCCCCGCCGCCGGTTTGCCGCTCCGATGTGACCGACATGTGACGATGACGCAGCCGCCCGAGGCGGCGTCGGCGCCGCGCTGGCGGCCCGGTCGAACTCGTTCGGGAATGTCCGGAAAGCCGCCGCGGGGCGAGGACTTCATGCTGGTCGCCCGATGGGGCCTGGGCGCGTCTCGCCACCCGGCGCGAAGGCCACGCTGGCGGAGATACTCGCGATTGCGGGCGGGCCGCGCCGGGGCGAGTCGGTCAGGCGGAGTTCCTCGCCCTGGTTCGCGGCCTTCAATCCCGGAGGGGCAGGCCGGCCGTGACGGCATCCTGCGGTATCGACAGCACGCACTGCAGGCCGCTGGTCTCCCACCTGGTCGATAGGCTGCCGCGAAGCTGCTGTTCCACCAGGGCGCGGATCAGCTTCGAGCCGAAGCCCGGCTCGCTGGGCGCTTCCAGAGGCGATGCCCTGGTCTCTCGCCATTGGATTTCCAGTCGGGCTTCGCTTGATCGAGACAGGTCCCAGACTGCCTCGAGCGTCCCGGAGGGGTCTGCGAAGGCGCCATATTTTGCCGCATTCGTGGCCAGTTCGTGGAACACCATCGTGAGCGGCTGCACGGCGCCCGCACCCAGGCGAACCGGAGGGCCCGACAATCGCACTCGTTCCTCGCCTTCACGATTGTATGCGGCGACTTCCGCAAGCAGGAGATCACGCAAGTCCAGATCTGTTCGGGCCTCGTCTTTCAGGACGCCTTGGGCCCGGCCCAGCGCGACAAGACGGCTGACAACCTTCTCGCGAAACTCTTCGGTCGTCGCGGCCCGTGTGAGACGAACGACGCTCTGCACCACGCCCATGAGATTCTTGTTCCGGTGCTCGATTTCCTGCGCGAGAAGCTTCTCGCGTCGTTCGAGACGCTTTCGTTCGGTGACGTCGATCGATACGCCGACCAGCCCGACGACATCGCCATTTTCATCCGTGAACGGCGCCTTGGTCGACAGCCAGTACGAGGTGGTGCCATCGGCTCCCCGAAGAACTTCCTCGACCTGGCATCGAGCGCCTGCGGCCATGATGCGCTGGTCATTCTCCATGACCGTGCGAGCCAAATCCTTGTCCGCCAGCAGCTCGAGATCGTTCTTGCCGATGAAGC